>JAJPYV010000437.1 GCA_021204735.1 Prevotella sp. | reverse complement strand
AATTATATCTTTGCATTTCCAATGACATAAATATCAAGTCCTATTCCCATGTACTCACGAAGTTACATTTGTAGGATCTGAGACTTAAATTTTAACCTAATGGTTTAAACAAAAAACCATGAAAATCAAAATATATGGAAAATAAACATCTAAATAACGGCACTCTTCTCCAAGATGGACGCTACAAGATAGAAAGGTTTATCAACAGTGGTGGTTTCGGCTGTACTTACGAGGCTACATACAGCAAATTCAAATCGAGGGTTGCGGTTAAGGAGTTTTTCATCTCTGACTTCTGCAACCGTGACGAAAAAACGTGTCATGTAAGCGTTGCTACGCTCTCGAAAACGGACCTTGTGGAAAAACTCAAGGGGAAATTCCTCGATGAGGCTAAAGCCATTTACCTCATGCACGAAAAGCATCCCCAAAAGTTTCATCCACATATAATACGTGTCATTGACTTCTTTGAGGAGAATGGCACTGCTTACTATGTAATGGACTATATTGACGGCAAGTCGCTAAACGATATTGTTAAGGAAAATGGCGCACTTCCTGAACATAAGGCCTTGAAATATATTCGTCAGATAGCTGATGCTCTGAAATATGTCCACTCCAACAGTAGACTGCACCTTGACGTGAAACCTGCCAATATCATGATAGATGGTCATGACAATGCAATACTCATTGACTTTGGTGCATCTAAACATTATGATGAGGGAAGTGGGGAGGAAACTTCTACTTTCATGGGTATTAACACTAAGGGCTATGCTCCTGTGGAACAGCAGAATGGTAGTCTGAATACTTTCTGCCCTGCCACAGACATTTACGCACTGGGGGCTACTCTCTACAAGTTGCTCACTGGTATCACTCCGCCCGATGCAGTAAGTCTAATGAGCAAAGAGAATACTCTAAAACCTCTCCCTGATTATATTTCCATGAATATCCGCAACGCTGTTAATGAGGCAATGCAACTGTTTCGTGTTGACAGACCGCAGAACATTGACAGCTTTCTTAAGTTACTTGACAATAATAACGTTATAGATGCTCATGTAGCAGATGCTACAACGGATTTGGATAGTGTAAAAGTCACGAATGTTGTGAAAGTGGCAAACAATGAAACGAGGGAAAAGTCTACTTCTAAAAATTCCAGTAAAGATAATAAAAAGAAATTGTCTAAGGGTTTCGTAATTGCAATATGTGTCGTCGTTTTTGCTGTGATTGTAGGCATCATTGTTGTTGGCTTCTCAAAAGGCAGTACACAGTTGGCTCACGATGATATGACCTCTCCTGATTACAACGGTCATGAGTATGTTGACCTGGGCTTGAGCGTTAAATGGGCAACATGCAATGTCGGTGCTTCCTCTCCCTCTGATTATGGGAATTATTATGCTTGGGGCGAGACTGTTACTAAATCTGATTATTCCGAAGATAATTGTTTTACTTACAATGAGAATGTAGATGATATTGCTGGAGACTCCTTATATGATGTGGCATGCAACAAATGGGGCGGCTCTTGGAGATTACCGTCTAAGGATGAATTTGACGAGTTGTTGAACTGCCAATTGGAATGGACTGTCATGAATGGTCATAAGGGCTACAAAATCACTGGTCTTAATGGCAACAGTATTTTCCTTCCTGCTGCCGGTATGCGTGAGGGAAATCAACTAAGATATGAGGGTGATCTCGGTCGTTATTGGGGATCAACGCCTTATACCAGAAACGACCTTGCTTGCTATCTCCTCTTTGACTTTAAGAGTTTCTTCAGAGATTGGAATTTTCGCTCTGACGGATTTAGCGTGCGACCTGTTAGCCCATGAAAATATTTAATTGCATCTTCGCATTCTCAATATCTATAAAATGAAAAAGCATACAACGGAAAACAGTCATCTAAATAACGGCACTCTCCTACAAGGAGGTAAATACAAAATTGTACGTTTCATCGGCAGTGGTGGTTTCGGCTGTACTTACGAGGCTGAGCATGTCTTGCTCGGTAAACGTATGGCGATAAAAGAGTTCTTCCCGCAGGATTTCTGCAACCATGACGAGAAAACCGCTCATGTTTCTGTGGGAACAAAGAGCAAGAAAGGACTTGTGGAAAAATTGCGCAAGAAATTAATAGCGCAAGATACTGTTGCCGTCATTGATTCGATACCATCCACAACACAAACTGATGATAGTCAGGTTGTCGAGCAACAAACAGAGGTTGTGACAACAAACTACATCAACGGACATGAATAATATAAAATTAACAATATAAACAAACAAAAAAATGAGTTTCGATTATTTGAATGACCTATTCGGAAAATTTAGAAAACCTAAATCAAAGTATGTAGAGGTAGAAAAGAAAGTATCACGTATGCTAAACGAGTATGTGGAAGGACGGTATGCTCCTGACGAGTTTGCCGATATATTATTCTCAGCGTTTACTGAGTTCAAGCGAATATACAATGAGAATTCTGTCATAGATGAGAATTATCCTTTATGGCTTTCGATTTTTTTTCTTTTTCTTTCATTAATTGGCACAAATGGCGTACATTAGTAAGATTTCACGATGCTCATCCTGAACAATATGAGAATGCTGAAATGCAGTCAACATATCAGCGAATATGCGAATTGGACTACGATGCCAAATTCTTGGATAGTTGTAAGGAATGCCTAAAAGGACTTAAAGAAGCTGGTAGAAAGTTTTAAAGATTAAATGTTCAATTTTGCATTTTCAATGACATAATATCAAGTTCTATTCCCTTGTACACACCAAGTTACATTCGTAGAATAGGAGGCTTAAATTATAGCCTAATGGTGTACACAAAAATTATGAAAATCAAAATATATGGGAAATAAACAGATAGCTGTAGATAATAAACTCAAAACAAACCAATTGTTATTAAACTAAAGATAGTGTTATGGAAATTTATTCACTTAGTTTGCCTGTCGGCACAATATTGAAAGGGAAATCTTATAGCTATAGGATTCAGAAAATCTTGGGGCAAGGCTCTTTTGGCATCACGTATCTGGCTTCAGTAAAAATGGAGGGGGCGTTGGGGAGTATCAACGCTAATGTGCAGGTTGCCATCAAGGAGTTTTTCATGCAGGAAATAAACGGCAGGGACGGATCTTCAGTAACAAGTGGCAGCAAGCAGGGCATATATTCCTACTATAAAAAGAAATTCATCCGTGAGGCACAGAACTTGTCTAAACTCAATCATCAGAATATCATTAATGTACTGGAATCTTTCGAGGCGAACAATACCATCTACTTTGCTATGGAGTATATCGATGGCGGCAGCCTCGACCAACTGATATACAAAAAAGGGCGCCTTTCCGCCAACGAATGTGTCAAATTCTCTCGTGAGATAGCTGAAGCATTGAAATTCATGCACGCAAACGGCATGCTCCACTTAGACCTAAAACCGGCAAATATCATGCTGCGCAACGGCTCTGCCGTCCTGATAGATTTCGGTCTCTCCAAACAATATAATGAGAAAGGAGAGCCAGAATCGAGCACCACAGTAGGCAGTGGAACGCCAGGCTATGCACCATTGGAACAAGCTGATTACCATGATGGCAAGGGTTTTCCAGTCACTATGGATATTTATGCCCTTGGTGGTACGATGTTCAAAATGCTTACTGGTCATCGTCCGCCAGAGGCTTCCGTTATCCTCAACGAAGGTTTCCCCGAAGAAGACCTTAGCAAACTGAATATTCCTTCCTGGCTCTCTGATCTTGTTATGAAATGCATGAGCCCTACTCGCAAGGCACGTTATCAGTCTGTCGAACCAGTGCTGCAAGTACTGAAAAACAGCAAAGTTCAGGCAAGTTATAAAATTTATAATAACACGGTCTTTGATGATGGCAAAAAATACAACAATGACAAGAATGATAATACTTTCCTTGAAGATAATAACATTAGTAATGTTCATAGAGTCACAAAGAAAACCCCTATATCTAAAGAAGCTTCAGCAACCCCTCTTCAAACAGATTTTAATATGTGGCGTGACCGCAATAAGGTCACTAATTTCGTCATAATTTTTGCTCTGCTTGCTACAACTGCAACTATTCCTATCTTTTCATTTGAATCTTATCATTTTATAGAAAGACAATTTGAATGGGATAAAATATGGGTAGTATGTGTATTTGGAATATTTTGTATAGATGGTGAACTGCGAATATTAAAAAACAAAAAATATTGGTATTCCCCTTTAATAGGATTTATTATAGCTTGTGCTTTATGCAATAATTCGCCTTTTTTTATTAACGTGTTAATCCTTAGTGCCATTTTCTTATTAGTATTGCTATTTCTTCTCATCAAGAAAAATGGGGTTTCTGGTTTTAAACTGCTTAGAGATTATCACTATGGAAGCGAAGAATCAAAATTATCGACAATATGGAATATAAGGCATTGGACAACCAATATTGCAACTTGTATCATATCTGTACTGACTTTGCTCTATTTTATGGCAAACATATCCAGAGTATATTATAGTTTTGATTATTTTATAAATCCTTATTATCCTTTCGGACCTATATTTTTAGTTTTCCTTTATAGCCTTTACCTTATTTTCAGAAACATCAAAATTAGTCTCCTATTCATTCCAATTTGTTTAATAATTCTGGCGATTTTAGAAATTGGTAATTTTAATCATATTGAATGTTCAATTATGTATATAATAATAACAATACTTTATATCGTGCAATTTATGGTACTCTTAATCCGTAAGAATGGATATTCTGCCTTATCTCTAATGGAAAAGTTTTATTGATGAAGAAACCTACCCAAACCAATCGCAAACTATCATGGGGAATTATAACATAAAAAACGTTAAAAATAGGAGATAGGGGGAATTGTGAGAATTATTTTTTCAGAATTTAGTAATAAATCCTTATCTTTGTAAGAGAATTAAGGCTGATTAAATTAGGCTGATTAAAGACAACAATGACGGAAAAGAAAAGACTAAAGAATGGAAAGCACTCATTTACGAAAAGGCACACTACTGCAGGGCGGCAAGTATGAGATAGTAAGGTTCATCAGTAGCGGAGGTTTTGGCTGCACTTACGAGGCTATCCACACACAGTTCAAGTCGAGGGTGGCGATAAAGGAGTTCTTCATCGCTGATTTCTGCAACCGTGATGAGACGAATGGGAGCGTAAGCCTTGGCACACAGTCAAAAGCGCAATTGGTGACGAAGCTGAGGAAAAAGTTTGTTGATGAGGCCAGTGCGATATTCCAGATGCACGAGAAGCACCCTGATAAATTCCATAAGCATATAATCCGGGTTATAGACATCTTCGAGGAGAACGGCACGGCATATTACGTGATGGAGTATATTGATGGTCCGTCACTCAATGATATGATTAAGTCGCAGGGCTGCCTGCCGGAAGGTAAGGCGGTGAAATACATCCGTGAGGTTGCTGATGCCTTGAAATATGTACATTCCCTCAACCGTCTGCACCTTGACGTGAAGCCGGGCAACATCATGGTCGACAAGCACGACAATGCCGTGCTGATAGATTTCGGGGCATCGAAGCAGTATGACGAGATGAATGGTGAGAACACGTCAACGCTGATGGGCAAGACACCGGGCTTTGCTCCGCCTGAACAGATGAGCAACGAGGTGGTTAAGTTCACACCATCAACTGATATCTATGCATTGGGAGCGACATTCTACAAGTTGCTTACAGGTATCACCCCACCGAGTGCGAACATGCGTATCAGTGGAGAGAGACTCATGGCATTGCCGCAGGGTACGAGCAACAATGTGGCACAAGTTATATCAGCTTCATTACAGTTGAACAAGACTGACCGTCCGCAAAGCATTGACGAGTTTTTGGCAATTCTTGATGGCAGGTACAACTATACGGGAGAAGTCATTGCCATTGGGAGTGACGACAAAACAAAAGTAGATGACAAAAAAACTGTTGAGATAAAAGCATCGACTGTAGTTGCAGGGGCTATTGCCAGGTCAAAGGAGGTCAAGTCAAAGCCAGACACAACATCTTCAACTAAGAAGGCTGAGAAGAAGAAGTCTCCGTTGAAGCCTGTACTGATAGCGTTGGCATGTGTGGTGGTTGTGGGCATAGTGGTTTACTTTGTGATGTCGAAACAACAATCGGGGGGCATTGGTGAGAATGTTACCATAAGTAATGACACGATAGAAACAGTGGAAAAACCAGAACTTGCACAGGATATAGCACCAGAAGAAAATGCAGAAATGCAACCCGATGAAAATGTGGAAGATAATATGCCAAATACGGGTGATATGGAGAAAGATAAAGAAAATGCAGAGCAGAACAGCAGCACAACAAATAGTTCGAATGATAATTCAAATAACCAGCAGGTACAGACAAATTCGCCAAATACCCAACAAACACAAGTAAGTCAGCAAACTACCCAACAGACACAGACAAGTCAACAAAATACCCAGCAGACACAGGAAAGCAAGTCTACGAAAAATACAATCAATGGCCATGAATACGTTGATTTGGGCTTGAGCGTGAAGTGGGCGACATGTAATGTAGGTGCATCTTCTCCAACAGGTTATGGTAACTATTACGCTTGGGGTGAGACAAGTCCGAAGTCGGAGTATACGAAGAAGAATAACACAACAAGTGGAAAGAGCCTGGGCGATATAGCGGGTGATTCTCGTTACGATGCAGCGCGTGCGAACTGGGG
>JAJPYV010000193.1 GCA_021204735.1 Prevotella sp. | reverse complement strand
TTTTGTTTTCACAACAACATCAATCCGCCCATCAGTTATCATATACTCCACATCCACGTAGAAATCCACCAACCTGAATATCAGGAACATCGAGTTCTGAAAATATATCTCCAGCTCTCCCGCTACAGCATATTTTCCACCGGCAAGAAACGCTTTCAAACTTGACATGAACCCCTCAGGATTTCCATTTCTCACATATTTAACAAACTTTGTAATAAAGCCCTTGCTCTTTGTCTTGTCATTATTGGTATATATTGGCAACAGGTATCTCAGAAAGCCGTTCTCCACCTCACCATTGGGAAAACCAAGCGTGTATTCCTCAAACTCCTCATCATAGCCCTTTATCGTCAGATAACCGCTCTGATATAACATAGGTATTGGCGAATCACTCAGCGACTCCACCTGCCCAAGCATATCTGACGTAATCATCTCATTCTGCAACTCATTTAGGTTATAATCATTGTTCCTCAACATTTTCACAAGGAACGACGGCGTGCCGCTCTCAAACCAGTAATAACCCAACTCCCCATCTTCCAAAGCGTTCAGCAGACTGAATGGATTGTACATCCCCACTGAATTAGGGGCGAAATGATAACCATCATACTTTTCCTTCAGTCTTGCGCACGCCTCATCATATGTAATATTTTTTTTATCCGCAAGTTCCTTTATCGAATCATTGAAATATGTATGCAACTCCTTTTCCGATATTCCGCAGATGTCGGCATAACGCTTGTCTAAAGTAATATCTTTTAAGTTGTTCAGGTCGCTGAACACACTCAACCGGCTGAACTTCGACACGCCCGTGAGGAATCCGAAACGGATATAGTTGCCTTGTGTCTTCAATACAGAGTAAATTGACTTCAACTTGCGCCGGAATATCTCCTGCAATTCCTCATCATCTATTGCATTGAGTATCGGCTTGTCATACTCATCAACCAATATCACTACTTTCTGTTTCGTCTTATCGTATGCACGACGAACAATGTTTTTGAAACGTGTCTCTAACGGTTTCCCCTTACTTGAGAATCCATAAAGTTCATCCCATTCATCAAATGTGTCATTTATATTCTGTTCCAAATTATCCATTGTATCGTATGTTCCTGTATTCAAGTCCAAATACAATACAGGATATTTCTTCCATTCCGTCTCCAACTGCTCAACGGCAAGTCCCTTGAACAAATCCTTCCTGCCCTCAAAGTATGCCTTCATAGTGGAAAGCAACAACGACTTCCCGAAACGACGCGGACGGGACAAGAAATAGAATTTCCCCGTTGACGTAAGCTCATACATCCTCGCCGTCTTGTCAACGTAAACACAACCTTCTGTTCGCAAATCCTCGAAAAATTGAATCCCTATCGGATATTTCATAATACACTCTTTGTTCGCAAAGTTAACATTTTTCTACTAACTATTCAAATTTTCTTGATGATTATTTGAATAATTCAAAATTAATCTTTAATTTAGCAACAACTTTTAGAGAAAAGTCCACATTCGACAATGCGTATGCAAAAACAACAAAAAAAATTTGTGAAACAGTTAAGCGTCTGATTAGTGACACACAAAACAGCAAAACAGCCAAATTTCTTATTTCTTATTTTTTATTTTGCTAAGCATTTGTGGGTATCGGCAAATTTATTTAATTTTGCAACTTGGTTTATTATGATATGTAATTAATAATAAAAAGACATAATCGTGGCAGACACAAAATATATCTTCGTCACAGGCGGTGTTGCTTCTTCATTAGGTAAAGGAATAATATCGGCGTCCATCGGCAAACTTCTTCAAGCCAGGGGCTATAACATCACAATCCAAAAGTTTGACCCGTATATCAACATTGATCCGGGAACACTGAATCCTTACGAACATGGGGAGTGCTACGTCACGGTTGACGGGCATGAGGCTGACCTTGATTTAGGGCATTACGAGCGTTTTACGGGCATTCAGACTTCACGCCAGAATAACCTTACAACTGGTAGGATCTACAAGGCGGTCATCGACAAGGAGCGACGTGGCGATTATTTGGGTAAGACGATACAGGTAATCCCTCATATCACTGATGAAATTAAGCGCAACGTGATGCTGCTCGGCAAAAAGAATAATTACGATTTCGTAATAACCGAAATTGGTGGCACGGTAGGTGACATCGAAGGTCTGCCCTTCCTCGAAAGTATTCGTCAGCTTAAATGGGAACTTGGAAAGAAAGCTCTTTGCGTACACCTTACTTACATCCCTTATTTGGCTGCCGCTAAGGAACTTAAGACGAAACCCACGCAGCATTCCGTAAAAGAACTGCAAAGTGTAGGTATTCAGCCGGACATCCTCGTACTTAGAACGGAGCATTGGCTCAATGACGGCCTCCGCAAGAAGGTTGCAAATTTCTGCAACGTGGATTTTGAGGCAGTTGTGCAGAGTGTTGACATGCCGACTATATATGAGGTGCCTGTCTCTATGCAGGATCAGGGTCTTGACGTTACTATCCTAAAGAAAATGGGCGAACCGATTAAAGAGACTCCTACATTGGGCCCGTGGCGTTCATTCCTCACTCGCATGCACGAGGCAACAGAAATCGTGAATATCGGACTTGTAGGAAAATATGACTTGCAAGACGCATACAAGAGCATCCTCGAAAGTTTGTCTCAGGCGGGAACATACAACGACTATAAGGTGAAGGCTCATTTCATCAACAGTGAGAAAATTGACAAAACCAATGTTGAGGAAAAACTTTCCGGAATGGATGGCGTGGTAATCTGCCCTGGTTTCGGACAGAGAGGAATAGAGGGGAAAATCACTGCTGTACAATACACTCGTACTCACGACATCCCTACATTCGGTATCTGCCTCGGTATGCAGATGATGGTCATAGAGTTCGCACGCAACGTCCTCGGTTATGAGGATGCTAACAGTAGTGAGATGGACGAAAAAACCACACATAACGTTATCGACATCATGGAGGAACAGAAGAACATAACCAACATGGGCGGCACAATGCGTTTGGGCGCATACGAATGTATATTGCGACAGGGCTCACGTGTTTTCGACATCTACAAGAAAAAACTTATCCAAGAGCGTCACCGCCACCGCTATGAGTTCAACAACAACTTTGAACAGGAGTTTGAACGTGCGGGTATGAAATGTACCGGGCGCAACCCAGAGAACGACCTCGTGGAAATCGTGGAGATACCAGGACTGAAATGGCACATCGGAACTCAATTCCACCCAGAATACCAGAGTACCGTGCTCCATCCGCACCCATTGTTCCTTGACTTCGTGAAGACTGCAATAGAGAATAGTAAAAATAAGAAATCATAGAAAAAGATAATAATCTCATGGATAAAAATACCGTAATTGCTTTTGTTCTCATTGCTCTGTTGCTGATTGGTTTTAGTTGGTATAACAAACCGTCTGAAAAAGATATAGAACAAAAAAGAATACAAGACTCGATAGAAGCCATTGCTAAGGAACAAGCTGAGAAACAGCAACAGATAGAAGAACAGGCAACCGAAAAAATTGTTGAGAATCAGGATACAACGGCTCTGTTCTACCATTCAATGAACGGTGAGAAAAAGGATGTGATACTGAAAAACTCAAAGGTTGAACTTACTGTCAGTACTAAGGGTGGAACAGTTGACAAAGCTATAATAAAGGGTTTCAAGGACAACGCCGGCAATGAGGATCTGACTCTTTTCGACGCAAATGACCATTCTCTGAAATTCTTGCTTGAGGGTAAAGAGACTAACATCAAGACAAGCGACTTGTATTTCACACCTTCAAATGTTACAGATTCGACAGTGACAATGACTGCAGATGCTGGTGACGGGAAGTTTTTGGTATTTGAATATAAATTAGGGAAAGACTATCTGCTGCATTTCTCTCTGCGTGCCAATGGCATGGAGGGAATATTCTCTCCCAACTACAATAAACTTGGCATAGAATGGACTGACCACTGCCGCCAGCAGGAAAGGGGATTTACTTTTGAAAACAGGTATGCTTCTTTAACATATCACCTTACAAAGGGCGGTACTGACTATCTCAGTGAGACGAGTGAGAAGATTGACAAGGAGATTGAGGACGAAATTGACTGGGTGGCTTTCAAAAACCAGTTCTTCAGTGCTGTGATGATAGCAAAGGACAATTTGGGTGAGAACAACCTGATGACGAGCATTCCTCAACAAAAAGGCTCTGGCTATCTGAAACAGTATGCTGCGAAGATGAATACTTTCTTCGACCCTTCTGGAAAACAGCCTACCGAACTTGAATTCTATTATGGTCCGAATGATTTCCGCCTTTTGCAGCGTGTCGAGAAGGAAAGCTCTTTCGGCAAAGAACTCCAGATGCAACGCCTCGTTTATCTCGGCTGGCCTTTGTTCCGCATCATAAACCGTTGGTTCACTCTTTACGTATTCGACTGGCTCACAGGCTTGAACATCAATATGGGTATCATACTTATCCTCATCACTTTGTTGTTGAAGTTGATTACATTCCCTCTCGTAAAAAAGAGTTATATGTCATCAGCTAAGATGCGTGTACTTAAACCGAAACTTGACGAGGCAACGAAGCAGTACAACAAGCCGGAGGACCAGATGCAGAAACAGCAGGCGATGATGGCTCTCTACTCGAAATATGGTGTCAGTCCTCTAAGCGGCTGTCTCCCAATGCTTATACAGATGCCTATTTGGATTGCAATGTTCAACTTCGTGCCTAACGCTATACAGTTGCGTGGCGAGAGTTTCCTGTGGATTAACGACCTCTCGACATACGACCCTATTATCGAATGGAACAAGAACATCTGGCTCATTGGTGACCACCTCAGTCTTACGTGTATCTTATTCTGCGTAGCCAACGTTCTTTACTCAATAATGAGCATGCGCCAGCAGAAAGACCAGATGGTTGGAACTCAAGCTGACCAGATGAAAATGATGCAATGGATGATGTATCTCATGCCTGTGTTCTTCTTCTTCATGTTCAACGACTATTCCGCAGGCCTCAACTTCTATTATTTCATCTCTCTGTTCTTCAGTGCTGCTATAATGTGGCTCCTCCGCAAGACAACGAATGACAAGAAACTCCTTGCCATCCTCGAAGCTCGCTATCAGGAGAACAAGAACAACCCGCAGAAAATGTCCGGCCTCGCCGCCCGTCTCGAAAAGATGCAGAAGCAAGCCGACGAAATGAAGAAGCTCCGCGAAGGTCAATACAAACCCAAACCCCGAAAATGATAAAAGAAAACGCAAGCTAACTTACAAGAGGACTTGCATTTTTAATTTTTAACTTTTAATTTTTAATTTGCGTTTACCGCACTACAATGAACAGAACAACATTTATAGCACTAATGCTTACGATTTTAGCCGCAGCTCCTCTTGCTGCGCAGCCCGCCGCTCAGGATAATACCTTTTTTATAGGAAAAAACAACATCACGTTGGACTCCGACCTTATGACTCCAGAGGCTCTTTGGGCAATGGGGCGTATCGCAGGTTATCAGGCTTCACCCGACGGGAAAAAGATTGTTTATCAGGTTGGTTATTACAGCAAGGAACAAAACAAGGGTCATCAGGTTCTTTACATTATGAACTCAGACGGCACGAACAACCAAATGCTCACCACAAGTGAGAAAAATGAGACTGATCCCACCTGGATAAATGCACCAACCGCCAAGCAATCCAGCGAAGTCCCCCAAAGGGGGGATTTAGGGGGCTTGAGTTCTCGTATCGCTTATCTTTTTGAAGGACAGATTTGGTCAATGTCTCCTGACGGCACCAACAAGCAGCAGCTCACTCATGACCTGACCGACATCGACGGCTTCCTGTTTTCTCCCGATGGAAATCACGTGATACTGATAAAGCAGCTCCCTTATCACGAGAGTATCAAGGAAAATCCGTCCGACTTGCCAAAAGCTTCAGGACGGTTGGTAACTGACATGAACTATCGTCACTGGGATGAGTATGTTGAGACGATCCCCCACCCTTTCCTTGCTGATGTAACATCAGAGGGTATCAACGAGGGCATTGACATCATGGAGGGTGAGCCTTACGAGAGTCCTGTAAAACCTTTCGGTGGCATCGAACAGTTGGCTTGGAGCCCTGATTCAAAGACAATAGCTTATACATCTCGCAAAAAGACTGGCGTGGAGTATGCCATTTCCACCGATACTGACATATATCTTTATAATTTAGAGACAAAAACCACTGTCAACATTTGCAAACCTGACGGTTATCAGGAACCGCCTATCGATGCCACAAAGTCGATGAGAAACCAGACCGTCAATGCTGAGGAGAATCTCAAAAACAACCCTGGTTATGATATGAACCCTGCTTTCTCTCCTGACGGGAAATATATCGCATGGCTCAGTATGGCTCGCAACGGTTATGAGAGTGACCGCAACCGCCTTTGTATCTACGACATCGCAACAGGCGAAAAGTCGTATGTTACGGAATCTTTCGACTCTAACGTGGATGAATTTTGTTGGGGCAGTGACTCCAAGACTCTTTATTTCATCGGTGTATGGCACGCTTGTGTGAACATCTACCAAACTGATTTGAAAGGTAATGTAATGCAACTGACTGACGGTGTGAATGATTACGGTTCGTTGCAACTGATGAATGACGGTAAGACACTGCTCGCTGAAAGACATAGTATGTCGCAGGGTGCAGAACTCTATGCCGTTACTCCTGCCAAGAAAGAAAA
>JAJPYV010000357.1 GCA_021204735.1 Prevotella sp. | reverse complement strand
CAGTGGCAACATATTAAGGAATGCCTCCCAAGAGGAGATCCAGAGCGTATACAACAATGGGATAGATGTGTTCTTCAATAACGGTTATTTTGAGTAGGTTATGAGAGATTGTGGAGATTCGGACGTAATACCGGAATGTTATATTGACACGAATCTGGTAGAGACCCTTCTTGGAGTTTACGGCCATGAGATTAATCATCAGAAGGGCTGCAATAATGTCACCAAGACGATGGACTCAAGGTTTAAGGACAGATTTGCCGTGGGGATCATCGACAAGGACAAGGCAATGCCGACATATATAGCCGACTTTGACGCGATTGCAGGTTCAGACCATTTAACTTTGCTAAAACACAGAGTCAGAAATCATTACATTGTACAGGTGTACCCTGCCATAGAAGAATTCGTGTTGTCATCTGCGCGCGAAATGGAGCTTGACATGGCAGAATACGGGCTGCCTTCGGATGTAGCCGGGTTGCGGAAGGAAACCAAGCGAATCAATGTCGATGATGACGCCCGGTTCAAAAGACTGTTTAAGGATCTAAGGAATGCAAGAGAGATAAAGAGACTCGAGACTATAATGGCCTATCTTGTCAAGCATAAATATAATGCTGACGCAGAAATACTTAAGTCCCTTTTCAGCAGCACACACTAATCTATATCGCCCGGTCTACGTCGAATCCAAACTGATGTCGTATATGCACGGGCGTGCATAATATATAAGATGATATAGGAGAAACTTCTGGAGGTGACACTTGAGACTGCGGTCAACTTCATTTATCCAAGTCAGGCTCCACGACCTCGAGGAAAACATGAACCTTTAGCCTACCTCATCACTCAGAAAAAAATCCACCTATATGACATAGTAAACCATAGGTCCTCCGTCCGGCTTCGAGAGGGATTGCACATCTGATGAAGCTAACATCATTGTTTATAACTTTTTATAATATTGTTTGGATGTTTTAAAGTAAGAGAATATATTCGCAGTCAGTTAAAGGTAATCTACAGCATTATGGGAGACCAATTATTGGATACTTTAAAGAGTGCGCCTAATCTTTTAGGACAATTGTATGACGATCTTATGCAACCTAGCGTGAGGGCTATGGGAATAGCTTTAGGTAGTGTGTTACAATTAGTCACCTGTCCTTTTGCATATTTTCAGACGGGAAGCGATATTGTTAGACGAAATGCACAAAAGATGTTTGACCAATATGCAAAGAAAATAGACGAAATACCTGAAGATAAGAGAATGGAAGTAGATCCAGAAATTGGCGTACCAATTGTCAATAAATTGCTATACACTACTCATGAAGAGATAGCAGATCTATTTACATCTTTATTAGCAAATGCTTCAAATATTGATATGGTTCATACCGTTCATCCATATTGTGTGGAAATGATCGCACGGCTTTCAGTAGATGAAGCGAGAATTATAAAAAGTCTCAAATGGAAAACCCATATTGAGTATTGTGATTTTAGAGCAAATGACAAGTCTGGAAAAGGCTTTAATACTATAAAAAATCACATAACCCTTATTCCTCAAGAGATACATTTGGATTACCCTAATAATATTAATGCCTATTTTGCGAATTTAGTTAGTATGGCCGTATTACAGGATATGGATGACCTCTATAAAATAGATCAAAAAGTTTATGATAAAATCAAAGAAACTTATAAATATGAAGAGCTAAGGATTGATGCTGAAAGCAAAGGATATAAGGATTTGACCGTAAAAGAGGGATACTATAACATTACTGATTTCGGTAAGCTATTTATAAATGCTTGTGTCAAAGATTAAAGATGGGATAAATTATTGATGATTTCGTTGTTATAGATTAACTTGAGGAGATTAATTATGTATATTAATTTGTATTGGTCTGTATACAAGAATCTGGAAAAGGAATTACTGGCCATTTCAGAAGTAGTTTTCATCAACGATAAACAGTTAGATGTTTATTCTATGAAATTGGCTGATTTGCTAATTCGTACTGTTGTTGAAATTGAATCCATCTCCAAAGAGTTATACTACATTAACGGAGGCAACAAATCAAATGATGAGCACTTGTACTTCGATACTGATTGTATAGCTTTATTAGAGACTAAATGGGTACTCAGTAAAAAGGTTGTGAATGTATCAAATCCCCATTTTTATTTTGAAAGCATTGAAAATAAGTGTCTTACCCCGCTTTACAAGGCTAATAAACGAGGATCAAGTGGAGCAGATTGGAAGAAAGCGTATCAGAGTGTTAAACATAATCGTGCGAAAGAATTAAGGAAAGGAAATTTAAAATTCTTTATACGGGCTTTAGCTGCTCTGTTTTTATTGAATGTATATTATGATGACAATGTCTTCGCATTAGGAAAGAAAAGTGATGTCCACTCGTTTGATTCTAGTTTAGGATCTTCATTTTTTTGTGTTGAGACACATCAATATCCAGGGTTAAACGCGTCAGGCATTTATAAGAAGAGAAATGATTTTGAAAAATATACATACCTTGTACAGACGACAGATGAGACTAAAGCTTATGCCGTTAATTTGGTTAAGAAAATGGATAATGTAGTAATATCCTTAGTTATCAATAAATTAGTCTCGGAATTTCCTAAAGAAAAATTACAACAGCTGAAACCTGATTTCATAAGGCAATATTGGATTAACCATATGTCTGAAATACTACCTCATGTTAATCGGGCATGTTCAACGGAATTTAAACAGCTTAATAAACTTGAATATGAGGCTGTGTTAAATAAAAATCAATATTAGAGTGGCATGAAATCCTGGATAGAGGCTAACGACAGAAAGTGCATGGATTTCGGTTGTTTCTTTATACATTTGCAACACGTTTTACGGTAGTTCATACAATGGAATGAAACCGATGAATGACATATTGAGAATGGGTAAGAATAGAGCATATACTTTTATAGATTTATTTGCCGGGTGCGGTGGGCTCTCGGAGGGCTTTTATCGTCAAGGTTTCAGGGCTTTGGCTCATATTGATTTCGACCATTGGTGCTGCGAGACCCTAAGAGAACGTATGAGACATTTTGGCTATAGCGAAAAGGATGTAGAAGAGCGGGTTCTAGAAAAAGACATAACTCAAGATGATGTTATACTAACCCTTGATAGCATTGTCAAGGGGATGACGGTTGACATTATAATAGGTGGGCCGCCTTGTCAGGCATATTCTACCGCCGGAAGAGTCAGAGATTCTAAAGGGATGGCGACAGACCCTAGGAATTATCTTTTTGAGAACTATGTCAAAATCCTGGAGCATTTCCGGCCAAAATTTTTCGTGTTTGAAAATGTATTGGGACTGTTTACGGCAAGGGCCAAAGGAGAACCGGTGTTCCCTAAGGTTATAGCCGCATTAGGGAAGGAATATAAAGTATTGGACGATCCCGAAATGTTAACTCATAATACTGTTGAATATGGTGTGCCCCAATTACGTAAACGAATAATTATAATGGGTGTACGCCAGGATATTGAGAGCAAATCTGTTAATGATCTATATAATTGTGTGATCAAGACGCATTGGGGGCCCGATTCTGAACCAGAGCAGCGCAAGGGGCTAAAGCGATATGTAGATGTCAAAGATGCATTATCGGACCTACCAGCAGTTATGCCTGGTAAGGATGCTTCATCTGATACATTCGATTATCCATGTGATAATGAGTTTCTTCAGAGAATCGGGGAAAAGGGCATACATCCATTAATGGACCATATCGCCAGAAATCATAATGAGATTGATAGAGAAAGGTTTAGGATGATGATACGCAATCATTGGACTTTTGGCGAACTGCGCAGAAGAATGCCTCAATTTGAGCATGAACATGCCAGATTGTTTGACAATAGCTATGTAGTTCAGTGGTGGGATCTACCATCCAAGACCATTTTAGCCCATATTCATAAGGATGGATTTCAGTTTATCCATCCAGATGAAAAACAAGCAAGGACATTTACAGTTAGAGAGGCTGCAAGAATACAATCATTTCCAGATGATTTTGTGTTTATTGGCAGTCGTGGAGAGAAATATAAACAGATAGGTAACGCCGTGCCACCGCTTTTCGCAGAAGCCTTGGCTAAATCAATCAAAAAGAATCTCAATGATCTTTAATTCAGTAAGACATATAACCGACAAGAAGGAGTTCTTGGAGCTGATACAACTGTATATTCGTATAGTTGAGGTAATGGCTGACGAAAATGCTGGCGCGCTTGATCAGAATGTTTTATTTACGGATGATGTTTATAATGAACTTTTTGACATGGGCGTGATAGAGAGTAGAGAGGATGTGTCTATATTAGAAAGAGAGCTTGGAAGTGACTATAAAAAGCTGGTCTCCTCTGTGCGGTATTATTTGAATAATAAGGAGTTGTTCGGGGACCTACTCTATAAGTTGAGCAATAAACATAGGGCAGAATTACAGAGTAAAACGGTGGCCGCAGATCAGCCCGTATATGCTGATTTTTTTGCTGGAGCAGGTGGATTAAGTTGCGGATTCACTCAAGCTGGCTATAGAGTATGTTTCGCTAATGACAATGAAGAAGTGTGTATTCGCACGTATAGATATAACCATCCTGAACTTCCATCTTTAAAGGTTGTAAAAGAAGACATTAGACGAGTTGTAAACAGCATAGAGGATTATATATCAGAGGACGTTGATATAGTTGTCGGTGGCCCGCCGTGTCAAGGATTCAGTAGCGCTAATCAACAACGCATCATAGATGATCCACGTAACGAATTGTACAAGTACTATATTGAAGCCGTAAAGCGTATCGTGCCGAAATTTGTGCTGATGGAGAACGTGCGTGGAATGCTGTCCGTTGCCGACCAGGTAGTCGAGGACTATAGATCAATTAGAGCATGGAAAGATGGGCAAGAGTATTCGTACGATGTTTCATATAGATTATTGAATTCTGTTGACTTTGGCGTCGCGCAGAGTAGGGAAAGACTCATTTATATTGCGGTAAGGGATGATGTCGTTGCTTCAAAAGGCATTACTCCGGAAGATATTTTCTTTAAGATTGAATCACAATGTTCTAATAGCGTAAAAGTTAACCTTCAATCTGCTTTAGAATATATAAAACCATTGGAAGCTCCGCGTATAAAAGGTTTGACGGAAGTAGATGATGAGATGACAGGTATGAAGGTGGCTCCGAATTATTATGACAGTTGTGGAAATGATTATCTGAGTATTATCAATGGCGGTAAGCAAATACCAGTTGTGTTTAACCACAAGGCTCGTTATTGTAGCGATGTCAATTATGAGATATTTAAGAAACTGGAGCCGGGAGAAGATTCCACTAATCCGAAAATAGCTGACATAATGCCTTATGCCCACAGAAATGGTATTTTCAAGGATAAATACTATAAACTTTATGCTGATAGACCTTGCAGAACTATCACTGCACATTTAAAGATGGATTGTCTATCTCATATTCACCCCTCACAAATCAGAAGTATAACACCTCGCGAAGCCGCAAGGGTGCAATCATTCCCAGATGATTACTTATTTTTGGGCGCATACCTTAAAACATATATGCAAATCGGCAATGCCGTGCCTGTATTGATGGCAAAACAAATAGCAACAGTAATTAAAAACTATATCTGATGAAAAAGACTATCTCTTATTTCAAACGGCTGAAACCCACGGAATTGGGTCAGACGCAAACCCATGACACCTATCTTCGTTTGCCTAACGAGTTTGATTGTGAGGATTTCTTACAGTCTCCTATGGATGACCATAATGGTGTCCTTGAGAAAGTATTTAAGGCCAAGAATCTTACCAAAGGACATGAAACGGATGAGATGCTGAGTATGAGGATTGCATATTTTATCAACAGCAATCAAGAGAAGCGAATACCCGGAATCAGAGAAATTTTTGAAGCCAATAATGTTCGCCCAGACGATATAGTTCATCTGGAAAGCCGCATCAAAGATGGGGATGCCAATTTCTATATAACTTTCCTTAAGCCGGATGAAGCTAAAATAAGTACATCACAGTTTTATAGCACGATTATCGAGTGTGAAGAGGATGGTAATAAGGAAGATAACGAGGACAACGTATCAAGGCAGCAGATCTACTATGGCGCGCCGGGGACGGGAAAGTCGCATAAAGTCAAGAGGTTGACGGATGATGGGAAGCAGAAGGGGAGAGTTGTTAGGACTACATTCCACCCGGACAGTGACTATTCGACATTCGTGGGGGCCTACAAGCCGACGATGGAGGGGTTCGGAGGAGGGAAGAGAATCACTTACGAGTTCGTAGGACAGGCTTTCCTGCAGGCATATGTCGAAGCATGGACGCACCGGAAGGATTCAGTGTACCTTGTTATTGAAGAGATCAACAGAGGCAACTGCGCGCAGATATTCGGCGATTTGTTCCAGCTTCTTGATAGGGGAGACGACGGTTTCTCGGAGTATCCGATAAGGGCGGATAGGGATCTTCAAGCATATTTGGCTCAAGCTTTTAAAGGAGACGGAATTGCTGAAGACTATCCAGAGGTGAAGTCTGGTGAGAAACTTATTCTCCCGTGCAACCTATATATTCTTGGCAACGATGAACACAAGCGACCAGTCTCTGTTCCCGATTGATTCTGCATTCAAGCGCAGGTGGGACTGGAAGTATGTTCCAATATCAGAAGGTGTTGATAAAAATCAGAACCTTATGAAATGGAAGATCGTTGTCGGTGATGAACAATATCATAGGTGGGAGTTTTTGTGTGCCATCAATAAGATCGTTCTTAAGATGACTAACTCAGAAGACAAGCAACACGGCTTTTTCTTT
>JAJPYV010000306.1 GCA_021204735.1 Prevotella sp. | reverse complement strand
GTAAAAATTATGCGAAATTACCATTAAAAACAGCATCATTTTTGATTTATGTCAAATTTTTTTAGTAGTTTTGCAAGCGAATAATTAACGATTTTCAGAATACAATGCTACTTTAATTCTAACAAACTAAGACATTCAAGAAATATCAAGAAAAGTCTCGATGTGGTATCGGGGCTTTTTTGTTTTTCATTGTCATAATATCCGATGTCAGGCAGGTGATGTTAAACCACTTAAAAATAAAAAGATTATAATCCCTATAAGATGATACAAGAGACGAAAATATTTACTATCTTTGCATTGTAAACCAATTATATAAAGTATAAACAACTTAAATAAAAAGAATATGGCAAACAGATTTATTTTAAACGAAGTTTCATACTTCGGAGCTGGTGCCCGCAAGGAGTTGCCAGAAGTTTTGAATCGCCTTAACCTTCACAAGGCATTAGTAGCCACAGACAAAGGTCTTATAAAAGTCGGCACATCCAAGATGGTTACCGATGTATTAGATGCTGCGGGATTTCCTTACGAGATTTACAGCGAAATAAAACCCAATCCAACTGTAACCAACGTACAGCAAGGTGTTGACAGATTTATTGCGTCAGGTGCAGACTGTCTAATAGCAATTGGAGGTGGTTCATCAATGGACACAGCCAAAGGTATAGGCATCGTGGTAAAGAATCCAGAGTTCTATGATGTTGTTTCATTGGAGGGTTGTGCACCTACGAAAAACAAGTCAATACCTATCATTGCACTGCCCACAACAGCAGGAACAGGAGCAGAGGTTACGATCAACTATGTGATTATCGATGAGAAGAACCAGAAGAAAATGGTATGCGTTGATCCTAATGATATTCCGGCAGTAGCTATTGTTGACCCAGAACTGATGTATTCACTGCCGAAAGGACTTACAGCGGCAACGGGAATGGATGCATTGACACATGCTATTGAGGGATATATCACAAAAGCAGCATGGGTAATGTCAGATATGTATGAGCTACAGGCAATTAAGATGATTGCCGAGTGCCTGCCGACTGCCGTTGACGAGCCCACAAATCCAGTTGGGCGCGAGGGCATGGCAATGGCCCAGTACATTGCTGCCCAGGCTTTCTCTAACGTTGGTTTAGGTCTCGTACATGGTATGGCTCATCCTATGGGCGCACTGTTTGATGTTCCTCACGGAGTAGCCAACGCACTTCTGTTGCCAACTATCATGGAATTTAACATGCCATGCTGTATTGAGAAATACGGTGTAATTGCAAAGACAATGGGTGTGAATATCGATGGCATGACCCCAGAACAAGCAGCACAGGCAGCTTGCGATGCTGTTAAGGCACTCGCTATCCGTGTCGGAATACCACAGCACCTGACCGATCTCGGCATCAAGGAAAGTGACATCCCCGCTTTGGCAGCACAAGCCATTGCCGACGTATGTACACCAGGCAATCCACGTGATGTAACCGAAGAAGAAATTAAAGACCTCTACAAGAAAGTTCTTTAATAAACACAGTTTTATACAAGAATTAAAAAATTATGATTACATTAATAATATATGTAATCATAATTTTTTATTGTTTTTCTTTTCCCCATATAATGCAAAAAGTTTAATATATTACACCAGAAAACTTGGAAAAGGTGTATATTTCAGCTTTTAAAAACTTGGAAAAGGTGCAAATAACTTTTTGAAAACTTGGAAAAGGTGTATATTTTAGCTTTTTAAAACTTGGAAAAGGTGTAAATTTTAGCTTTTGAAAACTTGGAAAAGGTGCAAATAATTTTGTGAAAAATGCGAAAAGGTGTAAATTTTAGCTTTTAAAAACTTGGAAAAGGTGCAAATAATTTTGTGAAAAACGCGAAAAGGTGTAAATTTGCAGCAATAAAAAGTGAGAAAAGGTGTAAAAAAGAAGATTTATGAAGCGAAAGATATACCAAATAATGCTTGATTGGAAGCAAAACAGAAAGGGCGATGTAGCCCTTTTGATTGAGGGAGCACGTCGTATCGGCAAAAGCTATATTGTAGAAGAGTTTGCACGTAAAGAATACAAAAGTTATATTCTATTAGATTTCAGCAAAGTAAATCCGTCGGTGATGGAGTTTTTCAATATATATCTTGACGATCTTGACACCCTATTCACGAATTTAGAAGTTTATTTCAAGCGCAAGTTGATACCACGAAAAAATGCAGACGAAGAAGCACAATCGCTTATTATTTTCGATGAAGTGCAGTTTTGTCCCCGTGCCCGTGCCGCCATCAAGCATTTAGTTGCCGACCATCGCTTTGATTATATCGAAACCGGTTCGCTTATCTCCATAAAGAAAAACGTGAAAGACATTATGATACCCAGTGAGGAACACGCTATAGAAATGAATCCTATGGATTTCGAAGAATTTTTATGGGCAATGAACGACGAGATGATAATGCCGTTCATAAAGCGACATTTTATAAAGAAAATACCTATGAGCACGTTCCACCGCAAAGCAATGGACTATTTCAGGAATTACCTCATTGTAGGCGGCATGCCACAAGCAGTAGCCAAATTCGTGGAAACAAAAAATTTTGAAAAAGTAGATGAAGTAAAACGAGATATTTTAGCGTTGTATAGAAATGACATAAAAAAATATGCCGAAGGTCAAGAAACGAAAGTAGCAGCTATCTTTGACGAAATTCCCGGTCAGTTGCAAAAGCACGAAAAGAAGTTCAAATTGAAAGCATTGCAAGACAATGCCCGAATGCGTGACTATAAAGATGCTTTTTTCTGGTTGAGTGATGCAAAAATCATTAATTGTTGTTATAACTCCACAGAGCCAAGTATTGGATTGAAATTGAATGAAGAACGAACCACCCTAAAATGCTATATGGGAGATACAGGTTTACTTATCAGTCTTGCTTTTGATGAAAGAGGCATAGTAAGTGAAGAACTATACAAAAAGCTGTTGTTTGATAAATTGGAAGTCAACGAAGGGATGCTTGTAGAAAACATTGTTGCCCAAATGTTGCATGCTTCGGGCCATAAGCTCTATTTCTACAGCAACAGTTCTAAGACATCCAACGAAGAGCGCATGGAAATCGACTTCCTTATTGCCAAGGCAAAGACCACAAGTCGCCATAATATATCCCCCATTGAAGTTAAATCAGGGAAAAGATACACACTCAAATCCTTGAAAAAGTGCATAGCCAAATACAGCAACCAACTATCGACGCCATACGTGCTCCATGATGGCGACCTAAAAGAAGAAAATGGCATTACGTACCTACCTTTATATATGACACCTCTGTTGTAGAAATACAAAATAAAACTTTTTTATTTTGTATTTCAATTGGTTTGCACTATTTTTGCACGAAGAAAATGAAATGAAATATATGGATACCTCAAAAAAAGCATTTGCTTCAAAATTATTGGCAATACATGCCATAAAACTACAGCCGAATGACCCTTTTACGTGGGCTTCCGGGTGGAAATCGCCTTTCTACTGTGATAACCGCAAGGCACTCTCATACCCGGAATTACGCAACTACGTAAAAATTGAACTTGTTCACAACGTTCTGAAATATTTTCCGGAGGCAGAAGTCGTGGCAGGAGTTGCTACGGGAGCCATTGCCCAGGGAGCACTCGTTGCCGATGAACTGAATCTGCCGTTTGTCTATGTTCGCAGTAAGGCAAAAGACCATGGCATGGGCAACTTAATAGAAGGAGAGTTCAAGTCAGGCAGTAAGATTGTTGTAATAGAAGATTTGATAAGTACCGGTGGCAGTAGTCTTAAGGCAGTTGAGGCAATACGACAAGCAGGCGGAGATGTTGTTGGTATGGTAGCTTCATACACTTATGGTTTCCCGATAGCAAAACAAGCGTTTGAAGAAGCAGGCGTAAAACTTGTAACTCTGACCGATTATGAGCATGTGGTTGAACAAGCTTTAGAAACAGGTTATATAGCAAAAGAAGATACGATTCTGCTTCACGAATGGCGTAAAGACCCTGCAAACTGGAAAAAATAAATAAACAAATTCAAGAAACAACCATGAGCAAATACGAAAGTAGCATAAAACAAATTCCTTATCCACAGGAAACAGTATATGACAAACTCAGCAATCTTGAGAATATCGAGAAGGTGAAAGACCGCATTCCCCTCGAACAGCTCAACGAGATAAAAGACTTGACTTTCGACCGGGACAGTGTTTCAATCAGCATATCCCCAATAGGGACTATAACACTAAGAGTAATAGAACGGGAAGAACCGAAATGCATAAAGTTTGAGACCACAGACTCGCCTGTTCCTCTTACACTTTGGATTCAACTTCTGCCCGTTACAGACGCAACCTGTAAAATGCGACTGACTTTAAAAGCAGATATTCCTATTTTTTTAAAGCCGATGATTGGAAACAGACTTCAGGAGATGATTGAACAAGTGGCAGATGCGCTGGCGATTATTCCTTATAATTAAATTAAAAATTAAAAATTAAAAATTCGTTCTTGCTTGGCTCCTTGCTTAAATTATTGCTTGAGGGCTTACTTAAATTATTGCTTGAGGGCTTACTTAAATTCTGCTAATCTTCTACACATTATTATATATAATATACATTATTATATATAATATACATTAAAATAAAAAAACATTAAAATAAAATATACCGAAAAGGCTACTGAAACGATGACATCAAAACTTTGGGACAAGAACTACGATATAAACGAGGAAATAGACCGTTTTACCGTTGGCAGAGACCGTGAGATGGATATGTATCTTGCCAAGTACGACGTGCTTGGTTCTATGGCACATATCACAATGTTAGAGTCAATAGGGCTGTTAGAAAAAGCAGAACTGAGACAACTTCTTGCAGAACTTAAAAACATCTATGCCACTTGTGAGCAAGGGAAATTTGTCATCGAGGATGGTGTAGAAGATGTTCATTCGCAGGTAGAACTGATGCTTACCCGCAAGTTGGGCGACATAGGCAAGAAAATACACAGTGGGCGGTCACGCAATGACCAAGTGCTTGTTGACCTGAAGCTGTTCACCCGAAATGAGATAAAGGAGATTGCAGAACTCACGAAAGTACTTTTCGATGAACTGATAGAGAAGAGTAACACATACAAAGACGTTCTGATGCCAGGTTACACACACCTACAGGTAGCAATGCCCAGTTCTTTCGGGCTTTGGTTCGGAGCATACGCAGAAAGTCTTGTCGATGACATGCTGTTTTTGCAGGCAGCCTGGCGCATGACAAACAGAAATCCTTTGGGAAGTGCGGCAGGTTATGGATCATCATTTCCTCTTAACCGTAGTATGACAACCGAACTGCTTGGTTTCGACTCAATGGACTACAACGTGGTATATGCACAAATGGGACGAGGCAAGATGGAGCGCAATGTAGCTTTCGCAATGGCGACAATAGCCGGTTCGTTGGCCAAGTTAGCTTTCGATGCCTGTCTATTCAACAGTCAGAATTTCTCTTTCATAAAACTACCTAAAGAATGTACTACAGGTAGCAGTATCATGCCACACAAGAAAAATCCCGATGTTTTCGAACTAATCAGAGCGAAAGCCAACAAGATACAGTCGTTGCCACAACAAATCATGTTGATTATGAACAACCTACCATGCGGATATTTCCGTGACCTCCAAATAATCAAAGAAGCATTTTTGCCAGCATTCGGAGAGCTGAAAGACTGCCTGCGCATGGCAGCATATATTATCAACAAGATGGAAGTGAACAAAAATATCCTCGACAACCCGATGTACGACCTTATGTTTTCAGTTGAGGAAGTAAATCGTCTTACCGCCAACGGCATGCCTTTCCGTGATGCTTATAAGAAAGTAGGCCTTGACATTGAAGCAGGCACATTCGTACCAGATAAGAGCATACACCATACACATGAAGGCTCAGCGGGAAATCTCTGCAACGACAAGATAAAGATTCTTATGGAAAAATGCCTTGCCGGTTTCAGTTTTGCAAAAGTAGAAGAGGCAGAACGTAAATTATTACAATAAAGATGAAAAGATACACATTATACATTGTTGCCTTCCTGTTGCTGTTCACATCCTGCGGTGATACAGAATTTGAATACAGCGGATATTCTTGCTATTTCATTTTTGACAATACAGCAAGTAGGAGTGCACTTCTCGCAACAGCGATGAATCAACTCTCACCAGGTATATTCTGCCATATCTGTGTGTCAGGCACATATTTCAAGTTTGAGACAAACGCCAGTACACAGACAGAGACTGTAGCGATGACAGCAATCGACCAGAACCGCACGATAGAAATGGGGACCTACAATGGAACAGGTATCATTGTAGGTTATGGCAACCTCAATAATCCAGCCACTTTTTACGCATACGATTACCAATGCCCCAATTGTTACAAATCGAACTACCTTCCACGTTATGCACTCACCATGGACAGTAGTGGAAAGGCAAAATGCAGTAAATGTCAGAGAGAATACGACATGAACAATGACGGTATTGTATCAAGTGGCGAAGCAGGAGACAAATTAATACGATATAGAGCAAGTACGACAGGTACTTTTGGAGTGCTTTCAGTAGTAAATGGGCAATAACTTTGCCTGATAGTATTAAAATGTGTAAATATATTTGATTTTACGAAAAATAAATATATCTTTGCAATGGCTTGGAGTGTGAACAACTGAATTTTCAAAGTTCAGCTTTGATAGAGCAAGTTGCAATACATCTCATAAAACACTGAAAGGCAAGGAGTTATGCTCCACACGAACAATAGAAACAATGCCGCAATGGTGGAATTGGTAGACACGAGGGACTTAAAATCCCTTGGCCA
>JAJPYV010000287.1 GCA_021204735.1 Prevotella sp. | reverse complement strand
TTAGCTTGCAAAGCATTATATTTGCAGTAACAAAATGATGATAGTATGCAGGTTTTATTGATTAACGGAAGTCCACATCCACATGGCAATACATTTATTGCTCTGTCGGAGGTGGCAAAGGCATTGGAGGAGAATGGTGTAAGTGCGGAAATAGTATCTATTGGTACGAAAGCCGTACAAGGTTGTATAGCATGTGGCAAGTGTGCGGAATTGGGGCATTGCGCTTTTCAAGACGAATTATATAATAAGGTACGCGAGAAGGTGTTGACGGCAGATGCCCTTGTTGTCGGGTCGCCTACTTACTATGCAGGACCTAATGGTTCTCTTTGCGCCTTGTTGGATAGACTTTTCTTTACGTGCGGAAAATATCTTGCTTATAAGCCAGGTGCTTCTGTAGCTGTTTGCCGTCGTGGTGGGGCAAGTGCCGTGTTTGACCGACTGAACAAGTATTTCACGATAAACAATATGCCTGTCGTATCGTCAGTATATTGGAACAGTGTACATGGCAGGACACAGGGAGAGGCCTCACAGGATGCGGAAGGTTTGCAGACGATGCGTGTATTGGGGCGCAATATGGCATGGTTGCTCAAAAACATAAAGGCTGGCAATGAGCCTATCCCGGAGGCAGAGCCGAAAATACAGACAAATTTCATAAGATAATGCAGCGGAGCTGCAAAATAAGAAAGAAAAAAGAAAAAATAAGAAATTAGATTTCATCACGGAGGATTTCAACGGCTATTCTTATTTCGTTGTAGGATATATCGGGGTCAAGGGCTGCCTTCATTTGTCCTATTGATTCACAATCGGGGTTATCGTACATAAATTCACGTATATCATCCAAATAGTTCTCTGGTATTATATCTTCGAGCTGCAGGTTACCTGTCTTTACATAATAGGCGAGGTGGTTTAATATCGTACCTGTTGTAAGTCCCCGTTCCAAAGCTATATCCTCTATGGTCATGCCCTTACGGAACATGTCGTAACTGATTTGTTTTGTAGGTATCTTTTTGGGCTTTTCCTCTTTTGCTTTTTTCTTTTGTTTTTGCTTGTTTGTTTTGTCATTCGTGTTGTCTTCTATGCCGAGGAGTATGTTTGCCTTGACGTTAAGGTAGTCGCTTGTCGAGAAATTGTTATGAAATTCGTAATTGAGTAATCTTATCTTTAATACAAGGTCTTCTGAAAATGCATTGAAACGCTCCTCAAACTGCTTTTTTAGAACTTTGTTTTCAGTCTGTATAGTAGTTTTTTCACACAAGGAAGGGAAAGGACGCAACTTATCAAAGAAATATTCAGATGCCTTATGTATCCGCTCTTGTAAATGCTCATTAGAAGTGTCATGTTCATTTCCCAACAATTCTATATACTGATGCCTGAATTTTCGTGAAACATCAATCATCTCGTTGAATGTATTCCCCAAATTTTTGTACTCGTCAAGCAATTTGGGATATTTCTTGTAGAAATGCTCATCCAAAGTTCTTAACACCAAATTGAATGATGATTGTATGGAAATGAAATCAAAGAGTTCGTCAAGCAGACTTATGATATAGTTGCATTCAAGTGATGAAAGTGAACTTGCTGTCGGTACATGAGAACTGATATCATGGAGATACGAGTCAAGCGTTCTGTCGTTTATTATAGATCTGTGGTGCAAAGGTGCGCTCAACACCATGCCTTCGAGAGTTTTGCAACGACTTAATGCCACGTAGGTCTGACCGTGAGCAAACGACCGCTCAACATCTATTATGGCATGCTCGAAAGTCAGTCCCTGACTCTTGTGGATCGTTATAGCCCAGGCAAGGCGCAATGGAAACTGGCGGAACACCCCTTCAACAGTTTCTTTTATCTCCTTTGTCTCGTTGTCGAGGGTGTATTTAGAGTTTGACCATTCCATTCGGTTCAAGTAGAAAGGCTCATCGTCCTCGTTTTTGCCTTTTACTATTATCTCCTTGTTGTTAACATAGATAACCTCTCCAATCATGCCGTTAAAGAAACGTCTCTCTGGATCGTTTTTTATGAACATCACCTGAGCCCCTTGTTTCAATACAAGTTTCTGATCGGCAGGGTAGGAGGTTTCGGGGAAGGTTCCTTCAACTTCAGCAGTAAATACAAACTCCTTTGAAGGTAATAATCCAAGTTCCCTTTCATTGATTTTTTGAGCTGGCAGGTTGTGGGTGGTCAGGCGGATATAATCGCTGTTAGCAGGCGGTGTAAAGTCAGGTATATACCGTTTGTTCAATTCCCGAAGAGTCTCATCGGTAGCCTTGTTCTCCCTGATTTGATTGAGAAGATTGATAAATGTCGCATCCTGCTGGCGGAAGATGTCCTTCAACTCGATGGTAACGTATTCAGACATGTTCAATGCCTTGCTGGAGAAGAAATAGGGCGTATCGTAAATCTCACTCAGCATGGTCCACTCATCACCTTTAACAACAGGTGTAAGTTGATGTAAGTCGCCAATCATAAGCAACTGCACACCGCCAAATGGTTTGCTACGCTCACGGTAACGTCTCATCACGGAATCGACAGCGTCAAGTAAGTCAGCCCTCACCATACTTATCTCATCGATTACGAGAAGGTCCATAGTGCGTATGATGTTTATCTTGAGTTTATTGATTTTCTGAAATCTGCTGTCCTTACTACTGAATGTTGTTCCTGGAATATATGGAGAAAGGGGAAGTTGAAAAAAAGAATGAATAGTAACGCCACCCGCATTTATCGCAGCAATACCAGTAGGAGCGAGCACAACCATCCGCTTGGGTGACTCTTCCCTCAATTGTCTCAGGAACGTTGTTTTTCCAGTACCCGCCTTTCCCGTAAGGAATAGGTTGGCACCAGTCTTCTCAACAATTTTCCATGCCATCTCAAGTTCTGCGTTCATGTTCATGGCTGTTCTCTTTTTTATTCCCTACTTTGTATTTCTTTAATAAGCCTCACGATATTTATTCTCGTCCTTGTCTTTCAGCATACTGAGGTATGATATATATCTGCTTTCAGAGATATAATGATCTTCTACGGCTGCACGCACCGCACAGCCTGGTTCATTGACATGCAGACAATTACTAAAACGGCAGTTTTTTGAGAATTGGAATATCTCCTTGAAATAACCGCAAATCTCGCGTGGCTCCATACTGAACGAGCCGAAGCCCTTGATGCCTGGAGTGTCTATCACCCAACCGCCGTAGGGCAAAGGGAACATCTCACTGAATGTGGTGGTGTGCATTCCCTTGTTGTGGGCAAAGCTCACCTCGCCAGTTTTGAGATTTAGTCCTGGCATGATTTTGTTCAGCAACGTACTTTTTCCCACACCACTGTTGCCACTGAAAAGGGTTATCTTGTCTTGCAACAAGGGTTCAAGTTGTGAAGGGGTGTTGTCGTTGAATGCCGATACTGCGATACAACTGTAACCGATGTTGTCGTAGAGCGTTATCATCATATCCTGATAGTGAAGTTCTTCTTCGGTCAGGATGTCGTTCTTGTTGAAAACCAACACAACGGGTATGCGGTAGGCTTCAGCTGAAGCTAAAAATCTGTCGATAAAGGTTGTAGAGGTTTGCGGATGATTGACGGTTACGACAAGGAATGCCTGGTCGATGTTTGCTGCTATTACATGACTTTGCTTGGAGAGGTTGGAAGACTTGCGCACAATATAATTAGTGCGGTCCTCAATATCAGTTATGAACGCCGTGCCCTCTTGGTTGAGCAATATCGACACACGGTCACCCACAGCAACGGGGTTGGTGCTGCGGATGTCCATAAGTCTGAAATTTCCCTTTATCTTGCATTCCACGGTTTGTCCCTCATCCGTAAGTACGGAATACCAACTCCCCGTGCTTTTTATTACGAGTCCCCTCACGACACTTTAAACCGTCATGATTTCCTTGTTCTTCGCTGCAAGCAAATCATCAATTTTCTTTATGTACTTGTCGTGAACTTTCTGGAGGTCAGCCTCGGCGTCTTTCTCGTTGTCCTCTGAAAGGCCGTCCTTAATAGCTTTTTTCAGTTTGTCCTTAATGTCGCTGCGGACATTGCGGACTTCAATCTTGGCTTTCTCGCTGAACTTGTTACATTGCTTAACCAAATCCTTACGGCGTTCTTCAGTAGGTTGTGGAATGCCCAAACGGATTACCTCTCCGTTGTTTTCTGGTGTGATGCCGACATCAGAAGCCATAATCGCTTTCTCAATGTCCTTGATCATTTTCTTGTCCCACGGACGTATTGATATTGTACGGGGGTCGGTCACGGAAACATTTGCTACCTGGTTGAGCGGGACTTTTGACCCGTATGAATCCACGGTAATACCACTTAGAATGGCTACGTTAGCACGCCCGGCACGGATGTGAGCCAACTGGTCGTCTAAATACATTACCGCCATTTCCATTCTCTCTTCACTTTGTTTTAAAGTCGCTTTTACGTCAATCATATCTTTTGCTTTTTGTTTTTCTGTTACAAATTTAGAGATTTAAATCATAACTGCAAAGATTTTATAAAGAAATTCATTTGTCATCTTTCAATTCATTTAACTTAGTCTCAATCTCTTTTATTGTAGGAATTGTGCCCTCAATCTTTTCAGGATAAAATTTTTCAAGTTCATATTCAGAAATTGCTATGGGCTGTGTACTGGCTTCAAGGGCATATTGCGCTTGTATTCTATCCTTTTCTTTACATATAAGCAAACCAATTGTAGGATTATCACGTCCTGCTTTACGTAGAATATGATTGCAAGCGACAACGTAACCACCAAGTTGGCCGGCATCCCCAAACTCAAATTTCCCAATTTTAACCTCAATAACTACATAACAAGATAACTTAAGGTTATAAAACAGCAAATCTATAAAATTTTCTGTTTCACCTATCTGTAAACGATATTCTTTACCTATGTATGCAAAGCCTGTTCCCAGTTCAATTAGGAAATCTGTAATGTTTGCAAGCAAAGCATCTTTTAGGATTCTTTCGTTATATCTTCCTGTTACTCCTGTAAATGCAAAATTATAAGGGTCTTTTGTTATTTCTTTTGCGAGATCGCTTGTAACGTCTGGCAATGTATTGACAAAATTATTCAGTGCTTTGGCTTTACGCTCATCAAGTTTGGTTTTAATTGAATTAAGCAAGACAGAGCGGCTCCAGCCATTATTAATGGTTTCACGAACATAGAAAAGAGCTTTTTCAGGACTGTCATGCAAAAACTTATCAATCAAAAGTACGTGATGCCCCCATGGAATGCTAAAAATATCTTTTTTAATTTGTTCAGCAACTTGCTGAACAAATTCTGAATTTTCATTTTGCTCAATAACTTGTTGAGTATTTTCATCGTTTTTAATTTGCTCAACAACTTGTTGAGTAATTACAGGACTTTCATTTTTCTTAGCAACTTGTTGAGTATTTTCATCGTTTTTAATTTGTTCAACAACTTGTTGAACAATTAAGGAATCTTCATTTTTCTTAGCAAGTTGTTGAGTATTTTCAGCGTTTTTAATTTGTTCAACAACTTGTTGAACAATTACAGAATTTTCATTTTGCTCAGCAGGTTGCTGAGTAATTTCTATAAATGGCTTGTAAAGCAGATAGAAATTTTTCATATACACAAGATTTGTTCTTGAGAAACAAGTAGCATCTGGAATGAATTCTTTCAAGTCCTTGCTCAAGTTCCCAAAGAAATTATTTCCCCAACGAATATCTGCTTTCATTGATACAATATCCTGTCCGAGACGCCAATAGAAACGTAGCATTTCTTCGTTAACCTTTACAGCCGCTTTAATTTGGCTTTGACGGTAGCGAGTGCTAAGTTCCTTAATCCACTGCTTATATTCCGAATCTAATATGCTGATAGATTTCATATTTGTTTGTATTAAAAACGCAATATTACAAATTATTTTTGTAAAAAATTTAATTATACTGAAAAAGTTGTTTATAATCAATAATGGCATTTCCTTGATTTTCAAAGAAATGCCATAACTACATGAAATTTATATTATTGCTGAATATCCCAGCCGATTGCGCTTGCTCCAAGAACGGCAGCAGATGAGCCATCAAGACCGCTGATGAGGAACTGAGCCTTGCCCTTAAAAACAGACATCACATGCTCTTCATAGCTCTTTTTGATAGGCTCCATAATCAAGTCGCCGGCTTTTGTCAGTCCACCGAAGAAGATGAATGCCTCTGGTGACATGAAAGTTGCAAAATCTGCACACGCCTCACCGAGCATATTCCCGGTGAATTGATATACCTGCAATGCAAGTTCATCACCCTTGCCGGCAGCTATTGATACATCAAGTGATGTAATATCCTCCGGCTTCATATCTCTAAGTACAGATGGGGTAGAAGTTGTGGAGAGGTATTCTCTTGCCGTGCGCGCCACACCAGTTGCCGAACAATATGCCTCAAGGCAACCCTTGCGCCCACAACCGCAAAGACGCCCATTCTCACGCTGCATGATAACATGTCCGAGTTCGCCAGCGAAGCCATCGCTGCCGTAAACCAAATGCCCGTTTACTACTATACCCGAACCAACACCAGTGCCCAATGTCAGAACGATAAAGTTTTTCATTCCACGTGCCACACCGTAGATCATCTCACCGATTGCAGCAGCGTTGGCATCATTGGTTATTGCCACAGGAACACCAAGTTTTTCACTGAACATATCAGCAAGTGGTACGATGTCCTCATGCGCCCAAACGATGTTTGGAGCAAACTCAATAGTACCCTTGTAGTAGTTGGCGTTAGGTGCTCCGATGCCCATAGCCTTTATCTTGTCGATACCGCCCACCTGGTCGATTATTATCTGCAAAGCCTCTA
>JAJPYV010000268.1 GCA_021204735.1 Prevotella sp. | reverse complement strand
TTGTTATTATAAAGAGTTTTTCCCCATAATACATCTTCATACCCATATTTTATTATTCTTTCATCAAATGGAAAAGCGAGCATTATATCACGTTTTACGATGAAATTACATGTATTAAAATTTTTATAACATGCTTTCATGCGTTCAGAAGCAACACTATTTTTTTTATATTTTTTCTCATAAATATAACGAAGATTATGTTTTAGTTTTTCATTATTATCACAAATAATATATCCACCATAAACCACAGAAATATCTTTGAGATTAATATATGTTTTAATAAATACAGAATTGTGTACGGTTCTACCATAATCGATAAATAGTAACCATTCATATTTTGCAGTTTTAGCTAAAAAATTACGGATTGCAGCCCTTCCGCTATTGAAACCTCTTATTATGTAACGACAATTGGAGATATTGTTTATTTCATTGTTTTTTTCAATAATACTTTTATCAGTAGAACCATCATCGCCAACGATAATCTCATATTTGAAATTTTTCTCGTTTTTTGCAAGAAATTCAGCCTGTTCCTGCAACGTCCTGACAAGTTCTACGCACAGTCCGTTGTAGCATGGTATGAGTATGGATAGAGTGTTTATCAATTTGTTGTTTGTGGATTTACAATATTAAAACGGTAATTGTTTATTTTTTATTTTCAAGATATTGCGCTAATTTTTTCACTGCCCTTGCCCTATGGGAAATAGTATTCTTAATATCGTTACCAAGTTCAGCAAATGTCTTGTCATAGCCGTCAGGTTGGAATATAGGGTCATAACCAAATCCCTCATCTCCTCTTCTCTCATTTGTAATCACACCTTCTACAGCACCTTCAAATAATTCTGTGTGTGTAGTTTCATCAATTAAAATAAGTGAAATGACAGTTCTGAATCTTGCTTTACGGTTAGGATTGTCACCCAATTTGGCAAGCAATTTTGTCATGTTTGCCTCACTGTCATGCCCTACCCCACCAGCATAACGTGCAGAATATACACCAGGTTCACCACCAAGAGCATCTACTTCAAGTCCTGTATCATCGGCAAAGCAACTTAAATGATAATGGTTGTAAACATATTGTGCCTTTTGCATGGCATTTCCCTCTAATGTGTCTGATGTTTCAGGAATATCAATATTGCAACTAATATCGGCAAGAGACAATATCTCATAATTATTACCGAGAATATCCCTTATTTCCGAAAGTTTATGCATGTTGTTTGTAGCAAATACTATTTTCATTGTTCCTCCTACCCTATTCGTTATTATATAATTTATTGGCTATATCTTTTTTATTTAACTTTACTTTTATTGCATCAAATCCTTCACCGTATGTTCCAATTACGCTGCTCTGACTCACGAAAGCGTTTGGGTCTATCATTTTTATGAGACGGAATATCTGCACGCTCTCACTCTTCATTACGATTATACAAAGCACTTTTACCGGACTGCCCGTGTACCAGCCATGACCATCGAGGATAGTTATTCCACGCTCCATCTCAGTGCCAATAGCGTATGCTATCTCCTGATATTTCTTCGAGAAAATCAGGAACTGAACAGACGTTCTACGTACATTCATAACATAATCGAGTGTGAAACACTCAATTCCCATGGTGCAAAGACCAAACACTATTTTGTGACACCGTTGGATAGTATCACCGAAAACAGGGATGAAAAGACAACTTCCGATGATGAGAAGGTCAACGCCTATCAGCACCTGTCCTAACGAGAAGTTGTGGTATTTGTTTATTACAGCAGCCACAATGTCTGTACCTCCTGTGCTGCCATTATGCAAAAATACCGTGGCAAGTCCTGTTCCCGTGATAACACAACCGATAATTACTGACATAAATTCTTGTCCTTCACCTAACAATTGGATAAAATGTCCTTCTGAATCGGTAACAACTTTCTGTGCAGCCCATAACATTATGGATAATGCAATAATGGCATAAATTGTTTTTGTCATAAACTTCAAGCCAAGAACCTTGAGAGCCACTATGAGTAGTGCTAAGTTTATCACAAAATAAGAATACTCAATAGGTATTTTTGTAGCATAAAAAATAATGGCTGAAAGACCAGTTACACCACCAGTAACAATTTCGTATGGCAATAAAAATACAGTCCATCCGAAAGTGTAAAGAAGAAGTCCAAGGGTTATGAACAAATAATCCTTTACTTCGTTTATCAGAATTCTATTGCTTATGTTTAATGGTTTCATTGCTTAAGTTTGTTATAAAGAAATATTGAGAAAACAAAAGGATAGGATATTTTATGTTTTTATCCTATCCTTGTTCTTATTTTACTACAATATTAACAATTTTCTTTGGTACTATAATTATCTTGACGACTTGTTTATCATTAAGATATTTTGCCGATTTCTCGTCGTTTAATACAGCATTCTCAATAGTCTTGTTGTCTGCGTCAACAGGAAATTCCATTTGGAAACGTGCCTTGCCGTTAAATGATACAGTCAACTGCATTTTACTTTCCACGAGATATTTCTCATCGTATTCGGGCCATTGAGCATCGCATACAGTTGTATTATTGCCCAATGCATGCCATAATTCTTCTGCAATATGTGGCGCAAATGGTGCGATAAGTACTACAATGTCTTGTAAAAGTGTCTTATTGTGGCATTTCAATTGAGTAAGCTCGTTAACACAAATCATGAAAGCGGCAATCGACGTGTTGTAACTGAAATTCTCTATGTCGTATGATACTTTTTTGATAAGTTTGTGAACAGATTTCAGTTGTTCTGGTGTAGGTAGTTCATCATTTACTTGCAATGTATTTTCCTTGCCATAAAACAATGCCCAGAACTTTCTTAGGAAACGGTGACAACCGTCTATACCATTGGTGTCCCATGGCTTGCTTTGCTCAACTGGTCCGAGGAACATCTCGTAAAGTCGAAGAGTATCTGCTCCGTACCGCTCCACTATCATGTCTGGATTTACCACATTATACATCGACTTTGACATTTTCTCTACAGCCCAGCCACATACATATTTGCCATCTTCGAGCAAGAACTCAGCATTTTCGTATTCTGGTCGCCATGACTTGAATGTATTTATATCAAGTACATCACCATGAACCATATTTACATCAACGTGTATAGGGGTAACATCATACTTGTCCTTAAGATTCAGTGATACGAAAGTGTTACTGTCTTTTATACGATATACGAAATTGCTTCGCCCTTGTATCATACCTTGATTGACAAGTTTTTTGAATGGTTCTTCTACTGCGGATATCCCAATATCGTGTAGAAATTTATTCCAGAAACGTGAGTAAATAAGGTGTCCAGTAGCATGTTCCGTACCACCAACATATAAATCGACATTCTGCCAATATTCGTCAATATCCTTTGAAACAAGACATTCATCATTGTGAGGATCCATATAGCGCAGATAATAGGCAGAAGAACCTGCAAATCCAGGCATTGTGTTCAGTTCGAGAGGGAACACATTGATATTGTCAATCTTTGAATTTTCTACTACACAATTATTCTGTGTGTCCCAAGCCCATACTTTGGCATGTCCAAGAGGAGGTTCGCCAGTCTCTGTAGGTTTGTATTCATCTATTTCTGGAAGTTCCAATGGCAATTTATCTTCCGGTATCATGTAAGGCATATTGTCCTTGTAGTACACAGGGAACGGCTCGCCCCAATATCTCTGTCTTGAGAAAATAGCATCACGGAGACGGTAATTCACTTTCACCCTTCCCATATTATGCTCTTTGACATATTTTTTAGTAGCTGCAATTGCTTCCTTTACAGTAAGGCCATTGAGAACAAGAGCCCCCTCTGAAGCCCCCTCTAAATCTCCCCCCTTAGGGGAGACTTTGTAGTTAGATCTATGGGTGTTGCTTGTCTGCTCGTTACATTCTGTGTAACCAGAATCTTTTAAATTATCCTTTATTGTTGAAATTACTGTTTCAATGTCTCCAAAAATTTCTTCGTTTGTGAAGCGGATAACGTTAAAACCTTTTTCATTTAAGAATTGTGTCCTTAGTTTATCTTCTTCAATCTGTTTTGCATCATTATGATAACCTCCATCTACTTCTATAATCAGTTGACTGGAAAGACATACGAAATCAACAATGAAATCTCCTATTACATGTTGACGACGGAATTTTTGCCCTAATGATTTTCTTTTTAATACTTCCCATAACGCATCTTCTGCTTCCGTGGGATTTTTTCTATTGAACTTTGAATTGTCTTTTAATATATCATAATTATATGGATCTGCAGTTTTGTAAAAAATTGAAGCCCCCTCTAAATCTCCCTGAGGGAAAGCCCCCTCTAAATCTCCCCCCTTAGGGGAGACTTTGGAGTTAGATGTATGGGTGTTATCTTGGTTTGTCTGCCCACTGCCTTTTGTGTAATCAGGCTCTTCCCCTAAGGGGTGGAGTTGGTGGGGGGCTGGACTATTACAAACTATTCCTTCTTTTGCATCATAGCTTTCCTCACTTACATCAGCTCCTTCAATAAGAGGAATGATGGGAAGGTTGAAATGTTTTGCGAAAGCATAGTCACGAGAGTCGTGTGCTGGTACCGCCATTATTGCTCCTGTACCATATCCTGCAAGTACATAATCACTAATCCAAATAGGTATCTCGTCGTTAGTGAATGGGTTGATAGCATAACTACCAGTGAAAACACCACTGACACGACGGTCAGAAATTCTCTCCCTTTCTGTTCTCTTTTTTGTTGCGGCAAGATATTCATCCACAGCAGCCTGTTGTTCGGGTGTGGTTACTTGTGTAACATACTCACTTTCTGGAGCAAGAACCATGAAAGTAACACCAAACATCGTGTCGGCACGTGTGGTAAAAATGACAATGGAAGCCCCCTCTAAATCTCCCTGAGGGAAAGCCCCCTCTAAATCTCCCCCCTTAGGGGAGACTTTGGAGTTAGATGTATGGGTGTTATCTTGGTTTGACTGCCCACCGCCTTCTGTGTAATCAGGCTCTCCCCCTAATGGGGGGAGTTGGTGGGGGGCTACTCTAAATCTCACTTCCGTTCCTTCTGAGCGTCCTATCCAGTTTCTTTGGGTTTCTTTCAATGAGTCAGTCCAGTCTATTGTGTCTAAGCCATCAAGCAGACGCTGTGCGTATGCACTGACGCGCAGGCACCATTGGCGCATTTTTTTCTGCACAACAGGATAACCTCCACGCTCACTAACACCGTCTACAACCTCATCGTTGGCAAGTACCGTACCGAGCATTGGACACCAGTTTACCATAGTTTCACCAAGATATGCTATACGATAATTCATCAATGTTTCCTGCTTCTGCTTTTCATCCATAGCGTTCCACTCGTCGGCAGTGAATTCCAGTTCCTTGCTTTGTGCCACATCAAGTGCCTCTGTACCACATTTCTCAAAATGCTCAATCAGTTGATAAATAGGTTGCGCTTTTTTTGAAACGTTGCAATAATAACTTTGGAACATTTTCTGGAAAGCCCATTGTGTCCATTTGTAATAACCAGGATCGCATGTGCGCACTTCCCTATCCCAGTCAAACGAGAAACCTATTTTATCCAATTGCTCACGGTATCTGTTGATGTTATTCACAGTTGTTATTGCAGGATGTTGCCCAGTCTGTATTGCATATTGTTCGGCTGGCAATCCGTAGGCATCGTAACCCATAGGATTCAGTACGTTGAAGCCTTTCAGTCGTTTGTAGCGGGCATAAATGTCAGACGCTATATAACCTAAAGGATGACCTACATGAAGTCCTGCTCCCGAAGGATAAGGGAACATGTTGAGTACGTAGAACTTTTTTTTGTTCTTGTCTTCGGCAACCTTGTAGGTATTTTTTTCAACCCACTCTTTTTGCCATCTTTTCTCAATATCCGTAAAGTTATATTCCATCTTGTTGAAAATATGGTTTCTTATATTAAGTATCTTTATATCAAGGTGCAAAGGTACAGCAAGTTAACTGAAATACAAAAGAAAAGAAGATTTAATATGTTGTTTCTCTTTGTTCTTTTGGGAAAAAAGCCTTAACTTTGCGGTATAAAAAGGATATATTTATTTCTTAATGCTTGAACAACATTAAATTTATAGACTATTTAAAGACTGTTAATTATGAAAAAGTATCTATTTACACTTGTAACAATGCTTGTCATGACAATGACGGCAAAGGCAATGTCATACGAAGAGGCAAGCTCAGAGGCTTTGTTTCTAACCGATAAGATGGCATACGAATTAGGATTATCTGATGAACAGTATGATGCCGCATACGAAATAAATCTCGACTACCTCATGGAGTTGGAAACGTCTAATGACCTTTATGGCACATATTGGTCACGCCGTAACCTTGACATGAGTTATGTGCTTACAGCAACACAGTATAACTTATTCTTGAATGCTGCTTATTTCTATCGTCCTGTTACATGGCTCGATGGGTTTAAGTTCAGTATTTATGAGCGTTATACTGACGCAGCACTCCTTTTCTTTTCCATCCCAAAAATCTTCTCCACTTACTTTGGTGGACATAGTTGGTTAAAAAATGGCAACAAGAGTTGGTACAAAGGGCGCACGTTCAGTGTTAAGAATATACTTAAACCTGCACCTAAAAAAGTTGATATCAAAGCAGCTTCCAAAAAAATCGCTACTGCAAATAAAGATAAAATACCTGTAAATACTAAAAACCATAGTTCTGCTAAGCCGGCAAATAACAATAGCAAGCCGGCAAATAACAATAGCAAGCCGGCAAATAACAATAGCAAACCGGCAAATAACAATAGCAAACCGTCGACCTCAACGAGCAAGACAAGTAGTTCGAGCACAAGTAAACCAT
>JAJPYV010000140.1:2720-6804 GCA_021204735.1 Prevotella sp. | reverse complement strand
GTTTTACGGTTAATCAAAACTATGTGCCAAAAGTACAAAAGAAAAATCACATATCAAATTTTAACCGAAACTTTTTAATTAATAGTCGTTAATCTCCCTGCAAGAATGGATTACATTCGGCTTCAGCCGCATCGAATTTTTAACTTTTAACTTTTAACTTTAATAAAAAACGGGAAACGGCTTCACAGTCGCCTCCCGCCACAAACTTAAACAACCAATAAAAGAAATAGATTGCCTTTTCTTTTAGAAAATCAAATTTTATTATGAACCATGTGAAACTTAAAAATTTATTATCTTATAAACAACAGTTCACGATACTTTGGCAATGTCCACAACTCATCAGATACTACTAATTCGAGCTTGTCTATATGGTAACGTATCTTTTCCATAATAGGTGCTACGGTGTCGTGGTATGCGATTGCCTTTTCACGATCGCTCTCTATCTTGTTTGCAACCTTGCGGGCATTTACCAGATCATCTACGCCATTCTCGATGATTTGTATGCGCTCTCCAATATCCTCGATAATTCCCATGTTGCGTGAGCAAAGTTTTTCAACTTTCTCCTCAGAGAATATCTGGCGCATGTTCTGCACATTCTTTGCCAATTGACTCTGATAGTGGGTAGCGACAGGGATGATGTGGTTCATCGTGAGGTCGCCCATTACTCGTGCCTCAATCTGTATACGCTTTGTGTATGTATCCCATTTTACTTCATTACGGGCGATAAGCTCTTTCTCGTTCATCACGTTCATGCCCTCAAACATCTTGATAGATGCTTCACTGAGGTAGTTGTCGAAGATTAACGGACAACTTGTCTCGCAGTCAAGACCGCGTTTCTTTGCTTCCTCAACCCACTCGTCTGAATAACCGTTACCATCGAAACGGATAGGCTTGCAAGTCTTTATATCGTCACGGATAATGTCAATAATTGCACTCGTCTTGTCTTGACCTTGTGCGATAAGGGCGTCAACACGCTTCTTGAAATATGCTAATGCTTCTGCAACTGCTGTGTTCAGGGCTATCATAGCTGATGCGCAGTTTGCCTCACTTCCTACGGCACGGAACTCGAAGCGGTTTCCTGTGAATGCGAACGGTGATGTACGGTTACGGTCGGTATTATCAATCAACAGCTCTGGAATTTCAGGGATGTCAAGTTTCATGCCTTGCTTACCTGCCATGTTGAACAGTTCTTCATTACCTTTTGTCTCTATATGGTCTAAAAGTTCTGACAACTGTGTTCCAAGGAACGAGGATATGATTGCTGGTGGTGCCTCATTTGCTCCAAGACGGTGTGCGTTGGTGGCACTCATTATGGATGCCTTGATAAGTCCGTTGTGACGGTACAAACCCATAAGGGTCTCTACAATGAATGTAACAAAACGGAGGTTCTCCTCTGGTGTCTTGCCCGGCGCATGGAGCAATACTCCTGTGTCGGTTGACAAACTCCAGTTGTTGTGCTTTCCTGAACCGTTGATGCCTGCGAATGGCTTCTCATGCAACAGTACACGGAACCCGTGCTTGCGTGCTACTTTCTTCATCAGTGACATCAACAGCATGTTGTGGTCAACTGCTAAGTTTGTCTCTTCGAAGATTGGTGCTATCTCAAACTGGTTAGGGGCTACCTCATTGTGTCGTGTCTTGCATGGAATGGATAATTCAAGTGCCTGAATCTCCAAGTCTTTCATAAATGCTTGTACGCGGTCTGGAATAGTTCCGAAATAGTGGTCCTCAAGCTGTTGGTTCTTTGCGGAATCATGTCCCATCAATGTTCTGCCTGTGAGCATCAGGTCTGGACGTGCGCTGTATAATCCTTCATCAACAAGGAAATACTCCTGCTCCCAACCGAGGTTTGACGTAACTTTCTTTACATTTGGATCGAAATAGTGGCATACATTCGTTGCGGCTACGTTAACGGCGTGAAGTGCGCGCAGCAACGGTGCTTTATAGTCTAATGCTTCTCCTGTGTAGGAGATGAAAATCGTAGGAATACAAAGGGTGTCGTCCATGATAAATACAGGTGATGTAGGGTCCCATGCTGAATATCCTCGTGCCTCGAAAGTGTTTCGGATACCGCCGCTTGGAAACGAACTGGCATCTGGCTCTTGCTGTACGAGGAGTTTTCCTGAAAATTCCTCAATCATACCTCCCTTTCCATCATGCTCGATGAATGCGTCATGCTTCTCTGCTGTTCCTTCTGTCAGTGGCTGGAACCAGTGGGTATAGTGGGTAACTCCGTTTTCATCTGCCCACTGCTTCATACCTTTTGCTACTGCATCAGCAATAGAACGGTCAAGACGAGCACCGTTGTCTATAACGTCAACGAGCTTTTCATAAACATCAGCCGGCAAATACTTGTACATCTTCGTACGGTTGAAAACGTTCTTTCCAAAGTATTCCGACGGTCGCTCCATAGGGGCGATTACTTCTACAGGCCTTTTCTGAAAGGCTCCCTCAACAACCTTAAATCTTAAATTTGTCATCGTCTTAAACTTTTATGTTATCACTCTTTTTTGATTTGTTCCAACTATCGAAACTATGCGAATCCTCTTATCCCTTTATCCACTCACTGATTCTGTGGATGGCTTCCTCACAGTTCTCACGGTCTCCGAATGAGGTGAAACGTATGAATCCCTCTCCACTCGGACCGAATCCTACGCCTGGGGTACATACCACCTGCGCTCCATATAGCATCTGTTCAAAGAACTTCCAACTGCCAATGCCGTCGGGTGTCTTCACCCACAGGTATGGGGCATTCTCTCCACCATATACTTTCAATCCAACTTTTATCAATGTGTCTCGCATTAGCTTGGCGTTCCCCATGTAATAGTTGATTGTTGCTTTCACTTGCTCCTTGCCCTCTGGGGTGTATATGGCTTCCGCAGCTCGCTGACTGATGTAACTCGTACCGTTGAATTTTGTGCTCTGGCGGCGATACCACATCGGATTCAATGGATAACGCTCATCTCCGTCTATGCATACGGCTGTCAGTTCTTTTGGTACTATAGTGTAACCGCACCTTACACCTGTGAACCCTGCGGTTTTCGAATAACTGTGGAACTCGATTGCTACTTTCCGTGCTCCTTTTATCTCGTAGATTGAATGTGGTATGTCCTCATCCTGTATATATGCCTCGTATGCGGCATCATAGAAAATCAGCGTGTCGTTCTTCAATGCGTAGTTCACCCATTTGCGCAGCTCGTCTCTACTGATTACCGTTCCCGTAGGGTTGTTGGGGTAGCACAGGTAGATGATGTCTACACGGTGGTCGGGTATCTGTGGCACGAAATTGTTCTCTTCTAAACAGGGCATGTATGTTACATTGCTCCATTTTCCGTCCTCTAATGTCCCGGCGCGCCCGCACATTACGTTGGAGTCGATGTACACTGGATAGATAGGGTCGGTAACTCCTACACTGTTGTCCCAACGTACTAATTCACCGATGTTTCCTGTATCACTCTTCGCTCCGTCGTTGATGAACACCTCACTTGGATCTATGTGTATGCCACGGGGCAGGAAATCGTTCTTTACTATGGCTTCTCTCAAGAATAGGTAGCCTTCTTCTGGCCCGTATCCATGGAATCCTTCTTTCGTTGACATGTCGTCAACTGCTTTGTGCATCGCTTCTATCACTGCTGGACAGAGTGGCTGTGTTACATCTCCTATACCAAGACTTATCACATTGGCTTTGGGATGTGAAACCTTGAAGGCATTCACCTTTTTCGCTATGTCGGCGAACAGGTAATTCTTCGTCAGTTTTAAATAGTTTTCATTAATTAATGCCATATTCTTTGTATTGTTGTTAAGTTTTGTCTGTTTATAATTCTATCTCTCCGTCATAGACGAATGTCGCACCTCCTGTCATGTAAACATGGTCATCGGTGTCCGACCATCTTATGTTGAGCTTTCCTCCGTCCATCACAATGTTGCTCTCTCGTCCTGCTCTGCTTGTCTTTGCGGCTGCTACTGCTGTTGCACAGGCTCCTGTTCCGCATGCTAACGTTATTCCACTTCCTCGCTCCCATACTCTCATGCGTATATCTCCGTTTTCCATGAGTTGGGCGAACTCAATGTTACAACGACTTGG
>JAJPYV010000140.1:0-2620 GCA_021204735.1 Prevotella sp. | reverse complement strand
CCTATACATCTCGATGCATTGCCGCACATCATTGCTTCTGAACCGTCGGCATTGAAAATGCGCATCGAAAAGTCAGCATCGCTACTGCTTGGCTTGCCAATCAGTACCAAACCGTCACTGCCAATGCCAGTGTGGTAAGCGCTCCATTTAACAGAGGTGGCATAGGGGTCGGGTATAATATATATTAATGTGTTCACATATATATAATCGTTCCCTGCTCCGTGCATCTTCGTAAATTTTACTCTTTGCTGTATCATTTTGCTTTATTTTGGTTGTTATTTGTTTCTTTTTGCCTTAAATCTGCTGCAAATATACAACATTTTGTTCATACACCATATATTTTTTATTCTTAATTCTACATTTTTAACTCTCTGCTTTCTTTATCATACTAAATGGCTTTTTTATTTTTCAATTTGTAACCAAAATCTATTAAAAACATAGCAAAGTGTAATTATGATAGCTTTTTTAAAAAATTTCTTTCATTAATTACTTTTATTTGCTAACAAACTTACAATCTGTTCGTATTTTCGGTTTTATACTTACACTTTGTAATCAAAACAATTTTGTTTGTTTACAAATTAAAATTTAAAATCATTTTGTTGTTGCAAAATGTCATATATTTCTTGTTTTATATTGCATAATGCTATAATTTTGCATAAAAATCTATCATAAAGATAGAATAATACAATTTTTAATTACACAATAGAGATTAGATATGAAAAAGATTGAAGCTATTATCCGTAAGTCAAGATTTGAGGACGTGAAGCAGGCTTTGCTTGATGCTGACATCGAATGGTTCTCTTATTATGACGTTAGAGGTGAGGGGAAAATGCGCCAGGCTCGTATTTACCGTGGCGTGATGTATGACACCAGTTCTATTGAGAGAACGCTCGTGTCATTGGTTGTTAGGGATAAGAATGTGGAAAAGGTAATCAAGGCTGTTACCAATGCGGCGCAGACGGGTGAAATTGGTGATGGACGTATCTTCGTTATCCCAATAGAGGATGCGATAAGGATACGTACAGGTGAGAGAGGTGACATAGCTCTTTATAATGCAGAACAGGAGGATTAGCTCTGCTTTGGTTTTCAATATGGTGGTTTAAGTTTAATTTAAAGGTAAAAAGATCATGATACATTATTTATATAGATATTTTAGTGCGAGAACTGCGATAATCTTACTGCTTGTGTTCTTGTTCTCGACAGAAACTTTTGCTGCTGGCGCTGCAGAAAGTGCTTATTCTCTTGATACTGGTAACACGGCATGGATGATAGTTGCCACTATCCTCGTATTACTGATGTCTATCCCTGGTATTGCCTTGTTTTATGGTGGTTTGGTACGTCAGAAGAATATGCTGAGCGTGATCATGCAGACTTTACTGATCGTTGGTGTGGTTAGTATTTTGTGGGTGGCTATCGGTTACTCGTGGGCTTTCGATACGAGTTTCAAGGATAGTGGCAATCCTTTGGCTTGCTTCATGGGTGGCTTTGACAAGGCTTTTCTTCATGGTATTAGATTAGATACGTATATCGAGACTGGTATTCCGGAAATCACTTTCGCTATGTTCCAGTGTATGTTTGCCCTCATTACTCCTGCTCTTATTCTCGGTGCTTTTGCTGAGAGGATTAAGTTCAAAGGGTATATGGTGTTCATTATCCTTTGGGTAATTCTTGCTTATTTCCCAATGGCTCACTGGGTATGGGGCGGTGGCTTCTTGCAGGAGATGGGGGCAATCGACTTTGCCGGTGGTACTGTTGTGCATATTAATGCTGGTATCTCTGCGTTTATCATGGCTCTGCTCATCGGCAAGCGTGAGACTTATCGTGTCGGTCATGTAATCACTCCTCATAACATCCCTTTCGTGTTCCTCGGTACGTCGCTACTTTGGCTCGGTTGGTTTGGTTTCAACGCTGGTAGCGGATTAGCTGCTGATGGTCTTGCGGCTAATGCTTTCCTTGTAACTCATATCGCAACGGCTACGGCTGCCGTAACGTGGATGACAATTGACTGGATTTGCAATAAAAAACCTACAACGGTAGGTGCTTGTACGGGTGCGGTGGCAGGTCTTGTGGCTATAACTCCTGCGGCTGGTACTGTTGATCTGTTGGGGGCTTTTTGTATCGGTATCATCACTCCGTGTGTTTGCTTCTTTATGGTGGCTGTCGTCAAGAGAAAGTTCAAGTATGATGATGCTCTCGATGCTTTCGGTGTTCACGGAGTAGGTGGTATCATCGGTTCTATCCTCACTGGTGTGTTCGCAACTCAGTTTATTACTGGTGAGGGTGGTGAACAGGGTGCTCTTTACGGTGATTGGCACCAACTATGGGTACAAATTGTTGCTACTCTCGTCTCAATAGTGTACAGTGTGATAGTTACTTTCATTCTTTTTAAGATTGTTGACAAGTTAATTGGCATGAGAGTTGACAAGCGTGTTGAGGAGGAGGGTCTTGACATTTACGAACATGGTGAGTCGGCTTACAACTGATTTTATGAATTGGGGGTTGGGAATTGTTTGCGGTTCTCAACTCTCAATTACCGTGTTAACAAAAGCAATCAATAAGGAAAACAAGATATGTGTGGAATAGTTTCTATTTTCAACATCCAGGAGCAGACTCCTGAATT
>JAJPYV010000373.1 GCA_021204735.1 Prevotella sp. | reverse complement strand
ATATATAATAAAAGGAGGGAAAGCAATGTTGCTTTCCCTCCTTTTCGTCATTAAAGAACTCCAATATTTTGCTAAAAGACAAAAATTACTGAAAACAATGAACTTTTATTGAGTATTTTTTATAAATTTGCAAATCTAAAATGAAAGATTATAAGTAATTGCAATATAATTTTTCAAGACAATTAAAAAATAATATTATGAAAATCATGTCTATAAAAATTACCAGATTACTGATGTTTGGCTTATTGTTCGCAACCACAAATGTCAGTGCAAAAGTAACATTACCAAAGTTTTTCTCTAACGGAATGGTGTTGCAACGTGAAACAAGTGCAAACCTCTGGGGAATGGCAAAGGAATCTTCCGTAGTAAAGATAACTACCTCGTGGGACAAAAAAACGTATGTAGCGAAAAGCGACAGCAATGGGAAATGGAAGACATCCCTAAAGACTCCAGAGGCTGGGGGACCTTACCAGATAACTCTCTCTGACGGAGAAAAAACAGAACTCAACAATATTCTCATCGGTGAAGTGTGGGTATGTTCAGGCCAAAGCAATATGGAGATGCCGATGAAAGGCTATAAAAACCAACCTATAGAAAATGGACAGATAGACATATTGCACAGTACCGACAATAATTTACGACTTTTTACCGTAAAGCAGAACAGTCAATTCGCACCAGTAGATACTGTCAGAGGCTCTTGGCGTGAAGCTAACCCTGAAACGGTACGTGAATTTAGTGCAACCGCATACTATTTCGGTCGTGAACTTCGCCAAATGCTTGATGTTCCCATTGGACTAATTGTAGCTGCGTGGGGAGGTTCTGCTTGTGAGGCATGGATGACACCTGATTGGCTGAAAGCTTTCCCTGATGCCAAAATTCCGCAGTCACCAGAGGACATAACATCCAAGAATCGCACTCCTACTGTACTTTACAATGGTATGTTGCACCCTTTGATAGGAATTTCTATACGTGGCGTGATATGGTATCAAGGTGAGGAGAATGTTACCCGTTACTCTACATACGCTGATATGTTCACAACAATGATTGCTGGTTGGCGCTCAGAGTGGGGAGAAGGTGATTTTCCTTTCTACTACTGTCAGATAGCACCTTACGATTATAAAATCATCGACTACACAGTTAATAGTGCGTTCTTACGGGAACAACAGTCAAGAGCGGAATTTATGAGCGATAACATTGGCATGGCTGTTCTCATGGATGCAGGTCTTGAATATGGCATACATCCTCGCAAAAAAAATATTGCAGGACAACGCCTTGCAATGCTTGCATTGGACAATACCTACGGAATTAAGGGATTTAAGTCGAAAAGTGCCTACTACAATGACGTTACATTCAAAAACGACACTGCCGTTGTCAGTTTTGAACGTGCCGACATGTGGATTTATGGTGAAAACGGGTACAAGAGTGATTTGTTTGAAATCGCAGGTGAGGACAAAGTATTCTATCCAGCAAAAGCATGGATAGACCGTAGTAAAGTGTACGTAAAGAGTGATTCCGTGGCAGCTCCTGTTGCCGTGCGCTATGCATTTAAGGACTGGGCTCAAGGCGATCTATTCTGTGATGGACTGCCTGTAAGTTCGTTCAGAACTGACGATTGGGAAGAGTAATTTATGAAAAGTATAACAACAAGTCTTGCTGTAGGCATAGTCCTCCTTTTCAACTCCTTTAACGCCATTGCCGCCGATTATGTACCAGATGACTATATCTGGACATCTCAAAGTAAAAACTCATCGGAGTCAATGCCGTGTGGCGGTCATGATGTGGGAATGAATGTGTGGGTAGAGAATGGAGACATTCTTTTCTATGTCTCTCGTAGTGGCATGTTTGATGAGAACAACACACTTCTGAAAGCAGGGAGATTTCGCATCTGTCTATCACCCAACCCTTTTGAAAAAGGAAGAGAGGATTTCAAACAGATACTTTGCTTAAACGATGGTGCTGTGTATATAAAGTCAAACACTGCTGAAATATGTCTTTGGGCTGACGTTTTCACTTCGGCAATATATACGGAGATAACCTCTAAGGAAAATGTCGATGCTACATTGAGTTATGAGACTTGGCGTTACAAGGACAGACCTGTCACTAAGGATGAATGCCAGCAATGCTCTTATAAATGGGTGTTACCAAGCGATTGTACCACATATCAAGACTCGATACAGGTAAATGGCAAAAAACTTGCTTTCTGGCATAAAAACCGTGAAAAAACTGTTTTCGACTTCACAGTCAGTAGGGAGCATCTCGACAGTATAAAGTCAGAATTGTACAACCCTATCGGTGGTCTACGTTTCGGCGGAGAGGTGAACGCTCCTGACTTTTCTTTTATTGGTACAAGTGATGGTGTTTACGAATCAACAGATTACCGGTCGTGGAATTTCAAGGCACAAGATTTGCGCAAATCTACCATAACGATAAACCTTTATGACGGCGACACAGCTCCTTTCATCCCTTCGGCAAAGGAGTCACGTAAGCGTAGTGCCCAGTGGTGGCACGCATATTGGCAACGTAGTTACATCATAGCTGACGGTGAAGCAAAAAACATAGTCCGCAACTACGAACTGTTCCGCTATATGCTTGGCTGCAACGCATACGGTGAATGGCCTACAAAATTCAACGGAGGTCTCTTTACTTTTGATCCGATATTTGTAGATGATAAAACTCCTTTCACACCTGACTATCGCAGATGGGGTGGAGGAACAATGACGGCACAAAACCAGCGTCTTGTTTATTGGGGGATGTTAAAAAGTGGTGATACCGACATGATGATAGCTCAGTTTGACACTTACTTGCGTATGTTGCCAGCAGCCGTAAAACGGTCACAATACTATTGGGGACACGACGGAGCATCGTTCACTGAACAATTAGAGAATTTCGGTTTGCCAAACCCAGCGGAATATGGCAAGCATGCAGATGGCTCTGACTACGGTACGGAACGGAACGCATGGCTTGAATATCTTTGGGACACATCTCTCGAATTCTGTTCAATGATTCTCTACGCACATGAATATTCCAATTTGGACATAACGAAATATGAGCCTTTATTACGTGAATGCTTACTCTTCTTCGATGAGCATTATCAATATCTTGCAAAACAGCGTGGGGCAAAGGCTCTGAACGGTGATGGAAAGTTGGTGCTTTATCCATCTTCAGGTTGCGAAACTTATAAAATGACATATAATGCTTCAAGTACCATTGCTGCACTCAAAACCGTTTTAGATCAATGTGAGAGATACGACTCTGATATGAATCGCATAAAAGAGGATTCCACTGGTCTCAACTATGATGACTGTATAATTGACTATAATTTGAAAAACCGCATTCCAGATATCCCTATTCATGTAATATCAGGTGACAGTTGCATTGCTCCTGCCGTTGTGTGGGAACGCATCCAAAATGTGGAGTCTCCTCAACTATATCCTGTCTTTCCGTGGCGCATCTACGGTTTAGGGCGACCTGACCTTAACATAGCTCGTAACACATATACGAATGACCCTCACGTGATAGAGATGAGGTCGTCAAAAGGTTGGAAACAAGACAATATCTGGGCGGCTTGCCTTGGCATTACGGTTGAGGCGAAACAACTTACTACAGAAAAATTTGCTGATGGCCCTTTCCGTTTTCCTGCCTTTTGGGATCAAGGTTTCGACTGGGCACCCGACTGTAACCGTGGCGGTTCTGCTATGATTGGACTGCAAGAGATGCTTCTTCAAGAAGCCCCCGACGGTTCTCTCCTACTCTTTCCCGCATGGCCGAAAGAGTGGGATGCTTCATTCCGTCTGAACGCTACTGACGGTAGAGTTGTGGAAGCGGAGATAAAAAAAGCCCCCTCCAACCTCCCCCCTAAGGGGGAGGCTATGATTAGCTATGTGGTGAAGAAAGACGGAAAAATATTGGATAAGAAATAGCATAAAAAATATAAAAATATGAATATAGCACATATCCTGAAATCTAACATAAGCCTCCCCCTTAGGGGGGAGGTTGGTAGGGGCTGTTTTTTCATCTTCCTTCTATTGACCATAATTCCTTGCCATGCCAAACTCACAGTAACAAAACTGACATGCAACTACCAGCAGGGATTGGCAGTTACCGAAGGTGATATCTTTATGGGATGGCAAATGGTATCGGAGGTCAATGGTGACGCACAAACAGCATACCAGATAAAAATTTGTGAGAACTTTACAGACAAAACGGTTTTTGATTCTGGCAAGACTACTTCCGACCAAAGTCAACTCATTTCTCTGCCAACTCTCAACCCGAACAAACTTGGTTATTACTGGCAAGTACGTGTTTGGGACGTAAAGGATAAGGCATCTGAATGGAGTGACAGGCAAAACGTGCGTGTCGTACCAAAAACATTGGATGCCAAATGGATAGGCGCAATAACAAAAGCCGATGCCCACTTGCCAGAAGGTCGGTGGTCAAACGGCATGTTTGGCAAAGATGAATTCAAAGAGAAATGGAATGTTGTTGACACACTCTCATCTAAGAGCATCATTGTGAGAAAAGAATTCAACAACGATGGCAGACAGGTTGCTAACGCTGTAGTATATGTCAGTGGTATGGGGCATTATGAGATGAAAATTAACGGTCAGAAAATCGGTGATAATGAGTTTACCCCTGTATGGAGTGAATACGACAAAACTGTTTATTACAATACATACGACGTAACACAAACCCTTGTTTCTGGCGACAATGCTATAAGTGTATTGCTTGGCAACGGTTTCTTTAATGTACAACGACTTGGACATTACGGCAAATTGCAAACAAGTTTCGGTGCGCCACAACTTATGCTCCGTATGGAGATAAACTACATGGATGGCAGTAGCAAGACTATAGTAAGCGATACCGACTGGAAATACACCTTAAGTCCAATTACATACAACAGTATTTACGGTGGTGAGTCATACGATGCACGATTACACCAAACAGGATATGACAATATCGGTTTTGATGACAGCAATTGGTTGCAAACAGTTGAGGTTGAAGGGCCTTCTGGCGTACTGACACCACAGACTGTTCAACCTGTAAAAATCATGGAACATTTCGGAATAGTGTCAACAAATCATATACCAGTAGACTCTTTGGCTGCTGCTTCGGCTGCTACTAAACGAGATATCGACCCTTCGGTATTCGTGGCAGACATGGGGCAGAATCTCGCTGGATTCCCCGAAATCACCGTCAAAGGAAAGAGAGGACAGAAAATCACACTTCTCGTTGCGGAAAAACTGACAAAACAGGGAGCGTGCGACCAGAGACAAACAGGTAGACAGCATTATTATGAATACACTCTTAGTGGTGATGGCATTGAGACATGGCATCCACGCTTCTCTTATTATGGCTTCCGCTACATACAGGTTGAAGGAGCTGTACTTGAAGGTGAACCAAACCCTAATGACCTGCCGGTAATAACCAACTTGCAAAGTTGTTTTGTTTACAACTCGGCAGAGGAGGTTTCTTCCTTTGAATGCTCAAATCCATTGTTCACACAAACTCACCGCCTAATAGAACGTGCGGAAAGGAGCAATATGCAAAGCGTACTTACCGATTGCCCTCACCGTGAGAAATTAGGTTGGCTTGAACAGGATCACCTTTGCGGACCAAGTTTGCTGTACAACTACAATATGACCAACTATGTGCCGAAGGTTATCCGTGACATCACAGATACACAAAAAGAAGATGGTATGGTTCCAACCATCGCACCGCAATATGTTTCTTTCGGCAACTTGTTTGATGACTCTCCTGAATGGGGCAGTACGCTGCTCATCCTTCCGTTTATGTATTATGAGCAGTATGGTGACAGTACTTTGATAACTCGCAACTACACGGCAATGCGCAACTATGTCGATTATCTCACATCCCGCTCTGAAAACGGCATAGTCAGTCATGGCCTCGGTGACTGGTACGACTATGGTCCGTGGCGTGCCGGTTTCTCAAAAAACACCCCAATTCCTCTTGTTGCTACAGCGCATTACATATTCGACTTGCAACTGTTAACAAAAGCAGCAGGAATGCTTGGCAACGATACTGATGCTGATAAGTATTCTTCCTTACTCAATGAGGTTATCAACTCCTTTAACCATGAGTTCTACAAACCTGACTCTTGCAAATATGGCACTGGCAGTCAGGCTTCCAATGCCCTGCCACTTTTCTTGGGCTTGACAGGTGACAACAAACAAGTAGTTTTGCAAAGTCTTATCGCTGACATTCATGAGCATGGCAACCGCCTTACAACTGGTGACGTGGGAAATCGCTACCTATTCCAAACATTGGCGCAGAATGGTTACAACGAACTGCTTTACACGATGTTCAACCACGATGAGACTCCAGGTTACGGCTTCCAGATAAAAATGGGTGCAACTACTCTTACGGAGCAGTGGGATCCCAGTCAGGGTACTTCCCTCAACCACTTCATGATGGGACAACTTGACGAGTGGCTTTTCAAAACTCTTGGTGGTATCCAAAACCAACCAGGCACTGTAGGCCTCAAACACTTACTTATCTGTCCTACTCTCGTCGGCGACCTTGAATATGTGAAAGCCTCTACCGAATCACTCTATGGCAAAATTGCCGTCGACTGTTCCAAAACTTCCGTATCAGTAGAAATCCCCATCGGCAGTGATGCTTCCGTAATCCTACCCGACGGAACGGAAAAACAAGTTACAAGCGGCAAATACACGTTCAGTCTACAATAATCGAAAACAGTTTATTTATTTTGTTTTTCGCTCAACAAACATTAAATTTGCATGTCTAAAAGGAGTATGGTCCCGTAGCTTAGCTGAATAGAGCGTCAGATTCCGGTTCTGAAGGTCATGG
>JAJPYV010000182.1 GCA_021204735.1 Prevotella sp. | reverse complement strand
TTAATTTTCAATGGATATATAATGGAACTCCACGATTTGATACCGCCATGTTCCCATGCAATATGCTTTTCCCGTTTCAATCAGTTCGAGGTTGACGTGTCATCTCAATATCCTATTACCTTAATGTAGAACGTGACTTCGTAGTCACTACCATCAAGATTCTCGTTGCCGACAAAAGGAGTAATGCCCGGCTCACGAACCTTAGCCGAAACAAGGTAAGCTCCATTGGAAAGCGTGACGGTTTTTGTTCCATGAGGCTTTAAAACCACACGTCTGCTGTCAGGTCCACTATATAGGATCGTAAGTTCATATTCAGTGTCATTATGAATTTCAATCGATGTGTTAACACCGAATGAAACGGATGTCTTGTCCATTGGTGGAAGTTTACCATGCTCGCCCGCGAAATCGTTGGCGACCTCCAAATCGATCAGTCTCTTCTCAGCTTGTCTTGCATGTGCGCCGTTTGGATAAAGTTCGAGATATTTCTCATAATTTTCATAGGAGTCCGAAGAGGAAGCCATCTTCCACGCAGAACTTTCACTGCCCCATTTACGGGCCTCAATTGCCTTCAGCGAATCTATCTTTACCTGAGCTTTTGGTTTAAATTCATCCGGAGCATACATCCTAAAATTTGTCCAACCGGATAGTGTGTTTTCTTCGTTAGCAAGGCGGTAGGCAATTTGTCCCAAGTCATGAGAAAGATTCATATTCCTTTCCTTATTCATGTCACTCCTCTTGCCTGCACCGTAATAATTACTATAGCCGTTCCTACTAAAAGATCCAGTTGAGGCAGATATTGTTGGAAGTTTTTCTGCCTTGCTTGCATATCCACAAACTGTTGCGACATCCTCGCATTTTTCAGCTAATGATACAATGGCAGCCATAGCTTTGTCAATATATTTCCCTTCTGGGAACTCAGACATATAGTCAAGATAATCATCAACATCACGAGAACGGCATGCTTTTGCGAAAGTCTGCCTTTCAGATATATTGGCGACAGAATCTATGGCAGCATTGACAAATTTGCCGTATGGGAATTCCTTTAAATATGCATTGTACATCTCTATATTACCGGATCTTCGCGCGGTTCTTATCATTCTGCGTTGTTTACCGCCCACAATACAAAGAATAATCACGCCCACTAAAAGTACAAGCATAATTATCCTAAGAGAGCGAGATCCGTTTTTATTCTTACTAGAAGGATTTGGATTCGATGATGGTGATGTGGCTCCATTGGTGGTTTTCGATGATCCTGTGTAAGTATCACTATTATTGCTACTACTATATTGCCCCGCTGTATACCCGCCATTCGAGGTCCCATGCAGACATGTAAGAATAACTTTCTTCACATCGTCCGGGAAAACCACATTTACTTCTGGAGACTCGAAGCCGTTCAATAGTTTGTCCTCACCCTGATCTGCCGCTCGCTTGAACCATTTCAACGCCTCATTGTAGTCCTTTGTGACTCCGTTGCCATAAAAATAGCATAGGCCTAAATAATACTGGGCCCCGACATGACCTCTTTCTGCTGCTTTTTTGAAATCCTTAACCGCCTCCCCGTAATCAACAGGACGCCCATACCCATAGTAGCTTATTTCTCCCAAATGGAATATTGAATCTATATGATTCTGAATAATGCCATTGGTTAAAAATAAGTTAAAAGCGTTTTTATAGTCTAATGGGAGGTGTCTGCCTATGAGATAAAAATAGCCTAATTTATTTTCAGCATATGGGTCATTGCATTGCTGGAATATTTTAAGAGCCTTCTCCTTGTCTTTTGAAACACCAGTACCTGCGTAGTAACATTCTCCGACCATATATTGCGCGTGTGCATTCCTCTCAGACGCAATATTAAATAATCTAAAGGCTTTTTTATAGTCTTGCGAAACCCCATAGCCGTAATAGTAACACTCTCCAAGGTTACACGTGCCTTCGGCATCACCATGATCTGACGCCGTACGGAACCAAGTCAATGCTTCCTTATAATCTTTATTAATACCGCACCATCCATTTAGATAGCATACACCCAATTCTACCTGAGCCTTGGAAAACCCTTGGCTGGCAGCAAGACGATACAATTTTACGGCTTCAATATAGTCTTTTGCAACACCGTATGCACCGCTACTATAATATCCTGCCAGGTCAAATTGAGCGTGAGGATTCCCATTCTCAGCAGATAGTCTGATCAATCTGACCGCAATCTCATTACTTTTAGAAACGCCATCCCCATATAAATAGCATCTTCCCAAATGATACTGGGCCTCGGCATCTCCTCCAGCTGCTGCCTTACAGAACCATTTTACTGCCTCGTCATAATTTTTAGGAATACCAAAGCCATAATAATATATTTCTCCCAATGCGCACTGTGCCTTGAGATGACCTTGGGCAGCACCTGACTTATACAGCCTAATGGCCTCGTCTATATCCTTTGGCACACCGATGCCTAATTCATAGCATAGGCCTAAATAATGCTGAGCATCTGGATTATCCTGTTCAGCGGAAAGCTTTAGCCATTTCACAGCTTCCTCAAAACTTTTGGGAACACCTTTGCCCTTAGCATAGCAATATCCCACATAGTACTGTGCGAGCGCATGGCCTTGCTCCGCTGCAAGTCTAAACCATTTTACAGCCTGTCTGTAATCCTGTTTAACGCCATCGCCCGTGTAGTAGCTGTAGCCTATACGGTATTGTTCATCTGCGCCTTTCTGTTTTCCGGACAAATCCATATCAAGGAAATTTTACTTGCATACGACTTGGGTCCAATTTTTGGCATTATAGTCCTATCTGTATAGAATCTTGCTCGTAATAAAATTACGCTTAATGCAGGGATACTATTTCTTCTCAAACTCAACGAATTTAATTTCGTCAAAGACTATGTCGCCCCACTCAACATCCTCGCTTACATGGATGTCCGGAAGGAGGAAGTCCTCCTTGTCGGGATGATTGGCAAGGATCTGGTCATCGGAGAGGGAGAGTTTGGCACGGATCTTTTTGAAGAATTTCACCTCAGCATACTCAATGTTCTGATCCGACTCGATGATCTCGATCGCGAGGTCGACCACATTCATCTCCTCTTCCTGCGACAGCCCGGCTTCGCCGAGTTCGTTCAGATATTTCCGAAGGAAAAGTCTGCCTTCCTTGTTAATATCAGAAACATAGTCGTTTAGGACTACCTGAATGTCCAGCCCTTTCATTGCCTCGGACTTCATGGCTATGTGCTTGATGGCATCGATCTCCACCGGCGCGATCTCCCCATCGCAAGCCATACAGCAGAACAACGTCCTTAAATATAATTCGGCCTTTTCCATAGTTCATATTTTATTTGAACCCTATGCGGTTTCGTTTAACTTCCTTGAATTCCCCGGTCATCTGCTGCCGGATTTCCTCATACTTTCTCAGTTGCTCCGAAGTCAAAGACGGCTGTTTGTTCTTTATAGCAACTTTTAACATCTCCTCTGTAATGTTACCGTGTTCTTTCAGAGCGTTTCTCGCCGAATCATTTACAATACGCTCTATGTCAGCTGAAATGTAATTTTCTGTCAGATCTGCAAGTTCGTCGTAATCGATTCCGAGATCACACGGCCTGTTGGAAAGATACATCTTGAAAAGTTCAGATCTCGCCTGCTTGTCAGGAGCCCCTATATAATATTTCTTTTCCAAGCGACCTGCTCGTAATATGGCAGGATCTATAGATTGTGGCATATTGGTAGCTCCGATAACGAATATGCCGCGCTCGGCGGTTCTATCCATCTGAGCCAACATTTCATTAACGGCATTCTTATTTTCTTCATGGACATATTCGCTCTCACGGTTCGGTACGAGGGCGTTTATCTCATCTATGAAAATAATAGTCGGAGCATTTGCCTCCGCCTCCTTGAACATATTGGCGATATTCTCCTGTATCGCATTTAGCCACCTGCTTTTTAGTGAGGCTGGGGTCATAATCACAAAATTAAAACCCACCTCCTCAGCAAAATGCTTGGCGAAAAAGGTCTTACCGCATCCCGGAGGTCCGTACAACAGCATCCCGTTCGGTATTGTAATGCCATAACGCTCATACTCTTCCGGGTTTTGTAGCACATCTATCACCTCCTCTCTCATTTGCTTTTTCAATTCATCCATTCCGGCGACTGCCGCGAAACCTTGCCCAGTCATAGATACCGTCTTCGTTTTTTTCTTTGCCGCCTCCACCTTTGGATTTACAAGAGCTTTGCGTCGCGTAGACTGCTGCTCGATTGTGATTTTCCCATCCATGGCATCCATGAATTCGTCAGCAGTCTTGAAGCGACTGTCTACATCATAGCATAGAGCCTTGGCTATGCAATTGGCGAATTGGTCATCATATTCGAATAGATCTATCTCGGGGAACTTCAACTCCTTGTCCCTTTCGGCGAGTATTGCGTCCACCCTGTCCTCTATCCTTATCCTTGACAAATCCCTGAACCACGGCAATGTGCCATAGACCAACTGGTACAGCATAACACCAACTGAATACAGGTCCGACTGCACCTGACTTACACCCGAGAACCGCTCCGGAGCAAGATAGAACGCATTCAGATCCGTTAAATCAGGTTTCGATGGCGTCTGGTTCAAATAGGATGCGTGCCCGAAATCAATCAGTTTCAGTTTGTCATATCCACCCACAAGGTCCAGCATAACGTTCTGGATCGTGACCTCCCCGTGGATTATCGGCATCGGCCGGCTATGGAGATATGACAGAACGGAAAGTACGGCTTTCGCCACTTGTTTGATTTCGTAGACACTCAAATTGCCGTCCCTCGCGATCTTCTTGGACAGCGTCTCACCGCTGATGAATTCCGTAACGAAATACTCTTGCTGTCCTCCTCCAAGAATTACCTTGCCCGAGTCTAAATATTTGCAGATATTGGGATGGTCAATCGATTTGGCGATTTCGATCTCTACAACGCGCCCGTTATCGTCAATCTGGTTCCTGCTCAATTTGGCGTAATTTATGAGTTTGAGGAATCTGGTCTTGCCAGAAGAGTCCTTGACGCGGTAGGTCTCGGCGTAGGCTCCCTCTTTATGCTGGAACGAAACAGTATAATTTCCTATTTTGTCACCTTTACTGAAATACATGATTTTGCTTATCTAAGGTTATTTGAGCAGACCACCATAGTTTCCTGTTATGTATTCATCCGGCATCAAATCTAGGATGCTGAACACGATCGGACGCAGTTTCACTTCTGTAGGCTGATTGTTGCACTCCTCCAAGCCTTTGTTAATCAACTGTCGGGCACGGGCAGAATCCTTCCACTGTATCTTCGTGAAATCCCTGTCGGAATCCTGGATAAAATAAATGCACTGATATACGTATGTAAGATTGAAATACAGCTTCTCCAATTGACTGAGAACCTCATGTCCCAAATCTACATCTTTCATTCGTATAGCTTGATCTGTCTGGGACCGTAACTGACTGACAAACAAAGCAGTCTTGTCGTTACCGCATTCGCCTTGAGCTTTCTCCACTTGCGCGAATTTTTCACGAAGACGTTTCTCAAGGCGATCCCAAGCCGTTTTATCATCAATATCTTCTATTTTCCTGAGCACCTCCTTAAAATGCTGGAGAACAGCCTTTTTCTCGGAACTGTTTTCCGCCTCGGCCTTTACCATGTCAAGGTCCTTTTGCAACTCATCTGTGGGAATATTCTCCCTATGTAATTTGTCAATTCTCCATTGCGTGCTATATAGTTGTTCCTTTACATATCTGTCCGCCTCCTCGATGGACTGTTTCTTCCCGGTGTCCAACCTTTTTTCTACCATTATGTCCGAGGCAAGGAAATGAGCTTCTAATGTCATCTGCTCCGATGTATCTACCTTCAATGTCAAATCAACGGGAGAGTCTTCGGGAATCAATTCATCCACATCATCGCCTGTAATGATAACATCTGCTATGTACTCGTATAATGCTGCGGTGCGACCCTTTGCCTCATTAAAATCATCTACCTGATATACAGGTATTTTTACAATATCAGTGGACACGCCGGGGCGAAGTCTCGATGTCGTTTTTAAGTCATTGACAATACCAACCGTCGGAACAGGTTTGTTTTTCTCCAACCCCTCGGCCATCCGGAACACCGCTCTTTTTTTCACATCACCCCACACGGCTATGCCTATATTATACGGAAGCGGGGCCGCCATCACTTTCGTGCCCTGAATTATGGTGAACTCGGTCGGGAAGCATGGGAGAGCGTTGCCACTGACATCGTATACAATAACGGAGAACATATTGGCCTTGGATTCAACAAGATTGACATCTACAACATTGCCGGTCTTGTCGATTTCAGTTTTTCCGCTCGACCACGATTTGTCGGCGCTGAAAAACTCGACCCATACCTTATCTAATGGAGAATCTTCCGACAATTTTACAGTTACAAGTTCAAGGGTTTCCACAGAAGTCGACTCATAGCCCAATTCCAACTTTATGGTTCCTACTTCTATTTCCTTTTCGTCCACTTCTGCGTCTATGGTGGATGCATAAAGGGCCGCCCCGACGGCAACCGCTGTCATAGGATCAATACTTGTATCGACATTTTGAGTAACCTGTTCCCTAAGCATCTGGCGGATAAGGGGAGAATGTGTGGGGCCACCGACAAGGATCAGCTTATCCAACTGATCTCCACTAATATGATTACGTTTTAAAACGGTTTTACAAATATTGACTGCCTTTTGAAAATACGGTCGCATAACCTCGAATGCATCCGTTTGATTTATTATAAGATCAAGTTCCATATCCTCCCCGTCTTCATCTACGCCTAACTCGTCAGCATCAGTTCCTATATCTGCATGATCCGTAAAGGAAAGCTGGTTTTTCGCTTCCTCTGCATAAAACTTCATCGCCTCTTGTAACAAGTACTTCTTATCTGGATCAGCCATGGTCGATTTTATGTTATAATTATC
>JAJPYV010000106.1 GCA_021204735.1 Prevotella sp. | reverse complement strand
CACTTCGCCATAGTTTTCAAAATACGTTTTTTGTGCCTGTGCATCCCATTCGGAAGAGAATACACATTGACCGCCAAGATTTTGCAATGCCATCCTGAAACCTCCAATACCAGCAAACAGGTCTATGAATGTGAACTTTGGATTCTGTGGTCCAGGAAAAGGGGCTTTAAAAACATCAGAAAAAAGATATTGCTGAAATACCGTTGGCTCTGAAATTAAATTGATTGAAATTTTGGACGGATTATTTTTATTAGTAGTCCAAGATTCAATAAGTTTTCCAGCTTTTTTATGATATGGCATACCGAACTTACTGTCTTGTAACATGAGTGAATGTGTCACAATGGCAAGTTGTGTGCTGAATGGTATTAACTCATTATTTTCATCCAATGACGATTGGTCGTATATCTGCAGCACACCGGCTTTTTTATATCCGATGTCCATTAGCGTATATATCAACCCATCTTTCATTTATTACTGCCTTATTCTAAAAATTCCGTTATGATAGTTCACATAACTTTAAAAATATTGCAATCGGAGCGTTATATCTTGTAAAATACCCATATTTTTTATGAATTATCATACTTTCGCATTGCAAAGATAAAAAATAAAAACTACAAATCAAAGTTTTAACTTTTAACTTTTAACTTATCAAATGTTGTATCTAAGAACGTATTGAACGCCAATAGTTTTGTTTTAATTTGTTGATAATCCGCAAATTGTCTGCGTACAAATTGGAGCTCAAATGCTATTCGAAGGGCATTGCCTTCTTTATCAGTGTTTCCTGATTTCTTTACTTCTGAACTTCTGATTGTTCTCACCTTTTTAACCTCATAGACATCTCTGATACCTTTCCCATTGAAAAGTGGCATGAAGAAATGCAGGTCGTGTAGCGCAATGGTTGTGGGGAACTGCTTCCCTGTGTAATACAACGTTGCCGTGCCATTGACAAAATCCTTGTAATAAGCATTGTCTTCCTTCACCAATCCCACCAAGACACGGTTTCCTACCTCGACAAACGCTCCTTTCTGTGGAATTACATTGGCAATGGTCTCGAATGATTTCCTTTCGATTAGTTCCGCAATGAATTGCTCTAAAAGTTTTCTGTTTTCAACATCCTTCGGACGTAACGGGAAAGCTCCGATATTCACTTCTTTTATAGTCTTGTAGAATCTTGACGCTGCGACATCCTGAGGCTCTCCGTCACCGGGAAACAGAATATATCCGCCGATTACTTCCTTTTTAAGCACGTCAGTGGTATAGTCCTTATAATAGATGGCGTCCCTGTATCTGTGCATCTGGTTTATGGCATCTTCGGGAGGGACATCCACGCCTTTCTCTTTTCCCTCAATACGGTATTTCGCATCGAAGAGATAGGTCATTTTCATCCCTTGCTGCAAGTCGTCCTTGGTGAGCTGCAATACAATATCCGGCTTTTGGGGAACTGTCGGCACTACAAGATCTCTTATACCTACATTATCATTCTCTCTTTCCGTGTTCTTCGGATTGTAGACGAGCTCCGCCAATTCCACGCCATCCTTGCGGAACAATATCCTCGAATGTTCTCCCTTGCCTAATTCCCACGTGAACAGACCGTTCATTTCCATACGGTTACGGTGCTCGATTTCCGCATCTTGCAGGCCTAATTTCTCCTTGACAATATGACTGACCTCTATGAAACACCATATCTCGTATAGTATTGCGATGTCCTTTGTCTGCAAGCGGTATAAACCGTCATTGAGCGAGTATGCCTTGCGCAGCATGCTCCATGTGCGGTACACCTGACTGTATCCTGTGGCTTTCTGCAGCACCATGTTTTCCTGGTTCATTCCCTTGTACCGCCCTACTGTTCTGAAAAACGGGTTATGCTGCAGGCGGTATAATGATTCTGATGTCTGCTTCATGGCATCCTTCATCACCGAGGATGTTGTCTTGATATCCTCAATCCTTAACCGCAGCTCCTCATAACGATTGGTGATCTGTCCTATGGCGAATTTCAGAAAACGGTTTTCCTGGGTGTCGTTCGACTGTATCTGCTGTTTCACACGATACAGGTGAGAGATGTCATTCTTGTGTTCCGCCAGATCGTTTTCTATATGGTGGGGTGTCTGTTTCAGTTTGTCTGCCCTTTGGTATATCACTTGTCCGTGAAGCCTGTGCCTCGGACGTTCTATAATACTCTTACAGGCTGTGATGAACTTTTCCTGCTCACCCTGGAACACGCTCCACCAGATAATGTCCGGTCTTTCTCCCTGCTGGTTGGGAGAGAAACCGTGGAATGTACGCCGCATATAGTCGAGCGACAGCATGCGGTATTCTCTTTCTATATCGTCTATTATCGCTTTCCAATGCTCATGATAGTCGAGTTTCGTACTGAGTACCTCGAAGCCGAAAGTGAAATGTCTTGTCTCCTTATCGGTCTTATAGATAATCTGTATCTCACTGCGCCCTACATCATTGCCGTAGTTTATAAATCCTGCCAAAATATGGCGGCGGAAAGTGAACCGGTCGTTGTCATTCTGAAGGATGGAGCCGAACTGTGCGCCTTTGACATGGTTTCCGAACTCTATCCAAATGGGATAGTCTGTATTGTCGAAAAATATTGCTGGTGCGGGAACTCCTTCTTCTATCTGTATCTCATTCTCCTCATTATATGTCCTCTTTACTGAACTCACGCCCTCTGACCAGGAATAAACTGACTGGAGTTTCTCCTCTCCTATGTTTTTCCTGGCTTTGTTCCAGATGACATCGAACTTGGTACATTCGACAATCATCGTGAAGTCTTGATGCTCAATGGTCAGCAGTTCCATTAATTTGCCTTAGCTCCAGAAACTGGTATATCCCGTCGCAAGTCTTGCTTTCATTTCTTTCAGTTTTGCTATTGATATGGAGTTTACCGTATTGTCCTCGCTGGAGACATTCTTAAGCTCTGCCTCAATTACTTTTATCAACCGGTCCATAAAGTCATCGGTGATTTTCGTGTCATCTCCTTCTATACGTGACAACACTTTCATGTTCGTAATCTCATCCAATGCCCGTGCTATGACATATTCACGTGGAAATTCCGTTCCATCCTGGTTCTTGTTGTAAGGCAAGTTGTTTACCACATAAAGCAGGAACTCGTTCCTTGTCCTGTATGCCACCTTGAATGGCGTGCCTTCCAATACTGCATTGACGGCATCGAGATATCTCAGCACGGTTTCACTGACTTCTACATTTGCGGAGTAAACATCAATTCCCTCAACGGCTGTTCCAATAAGCTCTTCCTTGCCCAACTTCCCGATATTCTCATACCTGTTCGTAAGTCCTCCGTGCAGGTCAACCTCATTCATCTCAATTGTCATTGCCCTGTCAAGGACTTTTCTTGAGAACGAGAATGTGGTCTCATCCATATTCACAGTTCCTACAACAATCAGGTTCTGCGGAATGCATATTCCCTCACTATTGAATTTTGCCCTTAACTCATCATTTGTTGTCAGATTTTCCGTAAGTTTTGCCGTAAGATCGAAATACCATTGCTCATCAACTTTTGCAAGAATGGGATCAGTCGTTACCGCTCCATCCTCATGACTTTTTCTGGATTCTATCACGCTCAGGAATTCGGCGAAATATTGCTCTACTGGCGCAAGGTTCATCTCGTCAAGGCATAGGAAATATGGCGTTTCCAAATCTACCCATGCTCTTGTCACAAACCTAAGGAAATCCCCGATAACATACTCCGCCTTGCCACTTACACGACTGATATAACCAATCAGGTCGCTCGAATCATGCCAATTGGGTTTCACTTGTATCATCTCGAAATTCTTTGGCTTTTGGGCTGTAAACTCCGGAGAATCCTCATCCCAGCATGCCCTTGCCAACTCCCTCACTATCCTGCTCTTTCCCGTTCCGGATATTCCTGCAAGCAACAGGAATGGCTTTGACTTTATTGCTGTGATGTATGGACGGTATATAGAATCACGCAACGAAATTTCTGAAGTACGAAAATGAAATTTTGCGTCTTCAATAAGTTTATTGTCAAAAGATACAACATTATAGTCACTTTTGAGTAAAGTTGAAAATGTTGGCTTTTCACTTATTGTCAAAAAATATGTACCTCTTGAAACTTTCTCGCCATTAGAAAAAACATCATAGAAATCCGTTTCATTAGGGGAGTCATTACGCTTTTTTGCCCTAAACTTAAATGTTATAATGATTTCGTTTACGTTACCTCTATCATATACTTTTATATTATAATTTCCATTTGTTTTAAACATATTAAGCCTATCAATGTTTAAAATTTCAGTACCTCGCTCACTGACTGTGAAAACAACTCGGTTATATTTCTTTACAGTTAAGCTAATATCTGAGAAATTTTCTGTTTCAATTTTAGTTAAAAGAATTTCATCGCCAGGGCGAACTTCATAATCTCTATATATTTCTCCCATTTGGTTAACTCGAAATTCCTTTCTGTTAACTGCTGATTTTAACAGATATTCTTTTGATGTTTTGGAATCATGAACTTTTACTTCTACTGTTGGAGGAAAAAGACTTGATAAATCTATATCTGAAACTATTAACATGTAGGTTTCATGTGTATTGCCTAATCCTAACTCTGTCGCATTTGGACGATGGGTATATTGCGTTAATTTTATGTTATTCATGATTATAAATATTTTTTGATTACGTTAGCTATTCCTTTTGCCATAAGACAAGGTACAGCATTACCAATCTGCATATATGTTTTTAAATATGCTCCTAAAAAAAGATAATCGTCAGGAAATGACTGGCATCTTGCTGCTTCTCTTGGAGTTATGGCTCTAATTTGGTACGGATGTATATGAGAGTGACAATCCATTCTTAAATGTGCGGTGATTGTTCTTGAAGGCTTATCTGCAATAAGTTTATAATATTTATCCTTAAAACAGTGTAGTCTATTTTCGTATGGCATAATGCCTTTAATTTTAGAATCTGAAGCATCGTCACCTTGATTTAATAAACGATATATTTCGAAATTAATGTCATTTACATATCTCGCTTTATGATTGTATAATAATGGAATATCCCGATTCCCATTAATCAAACGGAGATAAGCATTTTCATTTCCATGGAAATTATTGAAGTCAATCTTTTTACCCGTTGTTTCATCATCAATATCATTCATATTCTTATTACGAGGAGCCTCTAATGGTTTTATTGCTTCTAAAGCATCTCGCAATACATAATGACAATTACTCTTATTGTTAACTTCTATTTCATTAAATATATCTTGGGGGGTTATATTTTTATCTTTTGCAATGTCATTTCTGATTGCAATAAAGATAAGCCTTTCCCTACTTTGTGCGACAGCAAAATCCACAGAATTTAGAATTCTGTATGCCACTACATAAGAATAGGTTTGACCATCTCTATTTACTTTGATATGTGCATAATCTTCAACAACTTGATTTGCAACTGTAAGCATACCTTTTACGTTTTCCATAAGTACAAACTTAGGTAATATTTTACTTACCGCCTTGATATAATACTTATATAGTTCGTTACGTGGGTCATCTATTATGCGTTGTTGATTAGCACTGCTAAAACCTTGACACGGTGGTCCACCTATGACAATATCAATAGGTGTTGTGATATAGTCTTCAATATTGTCAACGATTTTACGTATATCACATTTGAATACTTTATTTGTGGAAAGTTCTGGATGATTATATTTATAGGTATTCACACAAACTTCTTCAAAATCATTTGCAAAACACACTCTATATCCTGCTTGAGTAAAACCACAACTCAAACCTCCAGCTCCAGCAAAAAAGTCTGCAAAAGTCGGTCTATCTTCTTTTATGATATTGGCTTGTATAATCTCTCGTTTTTTATTGCTTAGTTTATCCAATAGTTCACCATATAAATTCTTATTTAAAAGAAAGAAATTAACACAAGAAATAAATCTGAAATAATTCTCTTTAAGTATTGCTTTTAATTGTGTTAAATCTGCTTCTGAACTAATAATACCCATATCTTCAATTTCTTGAATTGTTCCAATATCCATTTGAGAATAAGTGGGAAAAATGTTGAGTTTATTCTTTTCTGCAATAACCTCAACAATACGAATATACAAGAGTACTTTCTCAAGAAATTCTTTATTTTCTGTTATGAATTTGACGTTTTCAAATATCATTTAAAAATTCTTTTAGTGATTTTGCAATGATTTCTGCAAAAATAGGAGGAACAGCATTTCCTATTTGTTTGTATTTTTCACTTCTATTTCCCATAAATACAAAATCGTCTGGAAATGATTGAATCCTTGCTGCTTCACGTACAGTAAAAGAACGTGCTTGTAATATATCAGGGTGAATAAATTGAAATCCATCCTTGTATATGTGTGCGAGAATTGTTTTGGAAGGCATATCCCACCATTGAACTACGTAACTATTATCAAATACACGTGCATGTTCATGCTCATATTGAGGCATATTTCTTCTTAACTGACCAAAAGTCCAATGATTTGCAATCATTATTCTGAATCTCTCTCTATCTAAATCATTATGTTTTCGCGCAATGTGATCCAATAACGGATAAATTCCTTTGTTCCCAATTTTGCGTAAATAATCATTATCACAAGGATAATTAAATGTTGGTGTTGAGGCATCTTCTCCCGGTTTTACAGGTGGTAAATCACCGATAGCTTGTTTTACATCCACAAAACGTTCCTTACCTTTTCTTTCTGAAGTTGGAGTTTCAGGATTCCAATGTGAAGGTTTAATGCTTTTATAGACATCATCTATCGTTAGCCCGACAAGGTCTTTTCTTGCACCAATAATTATTATTCTCTTCCTTAATTGGGGAACTCCATAATCAGCTGTATTGTGAATAAGTTTATCTGGATTTGTTAAAATATTATATTCTTCACCTAATGCTTTTAAAATTCTTGGGAATATAAAATCTCCGTTTACTTTAGC
>JAJPYV010000192.1:2295-6940 GCA_021204735.1 Prevotella sp. | reverse complement strand
TTATAATAAAAGCTAAAAAATATTTACGTTTGGTTACAAATCACGACAATTTACGTTTTTAATAAAATATGCGAACTGAACTGTTGTGAATGTTGACGATAAAAGTAGAATCAATGAAATAAATTAACAATATTACTAACATTTAAAATTTAAACTTATGAAAAAATTATTTACTTTGGTTGCAGTCGCTTTGATGGCTGTTGGTGCTAATGCACAGGAATCATGGTCAGTAGTTGATGAAAATGGGACATTGAATGCCATTTACGATGAGGTATTTGACGCTTCTGAGATGGCTGTAGTTTCATTCTCTACCGCTAATGTTACCGGTACTCAGACCTCCGGACCTGTATCAGGATATACTGATGGTTCAGACCTCCCTCTTCAACCTACATACGACAATGGTTGGCAGGGTTTGAAAACACAGGATTTGAGTCCTGATGGTTCTGTTGCTCCTTTCTATTATATTCAGGGTAAGGGAAATCCTGTAAACTTGGATTTAGTAGATTGGGAAGAAATTGTAACTGATGGTGAAGGCACTGGAACATACAGGGCTAACTGGGATGCTTCTTATTACAGCCCAGACGGAACAAACGGTCTGCCAACAAACGGTACATACATCACTCTCACGCCATCTGTTGCAGGAACAATGACAGTAGCAGTATGGATTAACAAGGGTAACCGTGAGGTGTATGTTACTAAAGCATCTGATGCTGTGGCACTTTCAGAGGCTAAAGGCGAATTATCTGTAGCAGGTTATATCAATGGAACTACATGGAATGAGGATGAGGATGCTGATTGTCCGGCAGGTTTTAATGGTTATCTTAAGTATCAGGAGAGCATCTCTACTTTAGACGAGGATGGTAATGATACTTATATCGTAGGAGAAGGAAATCAGACTGCTTTTGTTTACATCACGTTCGCTGCTGAGGCAGGAGAGACTTACTACATTTTCAACAAGAGTACGCAGATTGGTTTTAGCGGCTATACGTTTACGGCTGATGAGACTGGTAATTCTGGAGAATCTGAAGGTTCTGGTGAGGTAGGTGAGTCACAGGAGGATACATGGTCAATAGTTGATGAAAATGGGACATTGAATGCCATTTACGATGAGGTATTTGACGCTTCTGAGATGGCTGTAGTTTCATTCTCTACCGCTAATGTTACCGGTACTCAGACCTCCGGACCTGTATCAGGATATACTGATGGTTCAGACCTCCCTCTTCAACCTACATACGACAATGGTTGGCAGGGTTTGAAAACACAGGATTTGAGTCCTGATGGTTCTGTTGCTCCTTTCTATTATATTCAGGGTAAGGGAAATCCTGTAAACTTGGATTTAGTAGATTGGGAAGAAATTGTAACTGATGGTGAAGGCACTGGAACATACAGGGCTAACTGGGATGCTTCTTATTACAGCCCAGACGGAACAAACGGTCTGCCAACAAACGGTACATACATCACTCTCACGCCATCTGTTGCAGGAACAATGACAGTAGCAGTATGGATTAACAAGGGTAACCGTGAGGTGTATGTTACTAAAGCATCTGATGCTGTGGCACTTTCAGAGGCTAAAGGCGAATTATCTGTAGCAGGTTATATCAATGGAACTACATGGAATGAGGATGAGGATGCTGATTGTCCGGCAGGTTTTAATGGTTATCTTAAGTATCAGGAGAGCATCTCTACTTTAGACGAGGATGGTAATGATACTTATATCGTAGGAGAAGGAAATCAGACTGCTTTTGTTTACATCACGTTCGCTGCTGAGGCAGGAGAGACTTACTACATTTTCAACAAGAGTACGCAGATTGGTTTCAGTGGCTATACGTTTACAACTGGTGAGTCTGGTGAAACTGAAGGTATCAGTGAGATAGTAGCTCCTGTTGCAGATCCTAATGCTCCTATCTACAACCTTGCTGGTCAGCGAGTTGCTAAGGGTACAAAGGGTATCCTTATCCAGAACGGAAAGAAATTCATCAGCAAATAAGCATTTGTTGATAAATTGAAGATGGTTATTGATTAATATGTCTCTGTCATGGGTAATTCATGACAGGGACATTTTCTTTGTTAGTGAACAAATAGTTATAAAAATGCGGTTTTTATTTGTTGTTTGATTTTATTTTGGCTATTTGTCTTTCAATATGAATTTTATTTGAAATTATTTTCGTATTTTTGCACTCCCAATCGGGGAATAAAACGAAATAACGTTATGACGGAATTTGATAAGATGCGCAGGGGGTTGCTGTATGACTATTCTGACCCGGAGATAAGCGACAGTTTGATGCACGCCAAGAAAATGTGTGCTAAGTTGCAGTCTGTTAGCATCTACGATGATTGTTACCGTGAAATGATAGAGGAACTTATTCCCGGTATTCCGAAAGACAGCGTTATCGTACCGCCTTTTCACTGTGGTTACGGTCATAGGATAACTCTCGGTCATAACGTGTATATCAACTATAATTGTACTATGCTCGATAGTGGTGGCATAACTATTGGTGACAATGTTCTTTTGGGTCCCAATTGTCAACTTTACACACCACAACATCCTTTTGACTATATGGACAGGCGTAAACCGATTGAGACTGCTTATCCTATTACAATCGGTGAGGATACTTGGCTTGGCGGTGGCGTGATAGTGCGTCCTGGCGTGAAAATCGGCAAAAGGTGTATAATCGGAGCTGGCAGTGTGGTGGTTCACGATATCCCTGATGACAGTCTTGCCGTAGGCAACCCAGCAAGGATTAAGCATAAGTTGGCTTCTTCTTCTCCCTACGATGATTAGAATTTTTCAAAAAACGGGAAATAATGCAGTTGTCTGCGCAGTTTCCATTTCCTCACAAGGTTCAACGGCTTGCGTTTCAGTCCGATATGTCCCCTTGCGATAAAATCGTCCACAGCTTCGATAACTCTATATGAGCACTTGCAGTCACGGTGGGGCTCATGCCACATTGTGTATTTCCTAATCTCATTCATCAATTCAGAGGGTCTTGTAAGTGCAGTTTCAATTGCATCTCCCACTTCTTCTGGATGTTGTACGTCAATAAGGTGTGGACCTGGATGGGAATTGCGGAATGTTACCACTGGTTTGTCTAAGAACATAAACTCAAGGATTATGGAAGAACTGTCGCATAGCATCACATCGGCCCTTTGTAGTAATGGCATTTTGTCTACTCCTTCAAAGAATGTAACGTTGTTGTTTTCCCTTGCTATGCGTTTGTAATTGGAAATGATTTCCGGGTCTGTGAGTTTTGGATGGAAAGTGATTATCCAATCCCACGGACGGGTCTTGGCAAGTGTCTCTATCTCTTTTACCAAATGAGGCGCGGAACAGACATTATGGGTGAATGTCGGTGGATAGAGAATTAAAGGACGGGCGTTCTGGGGCTTGTGCTGTATCTCCTCTGAAAAGTAGGTGTCTGCCTTTGGCCATCCAGTTTCGTAAACCTTGAAGAACCCTTTCTTCTTTTCCAACTCTTTGAAGTATGTTGTACTGCTTGGTCCTTGTGTGCAATAGATATCAAACCAGCCCCTTATTGTGAAATGGTCGTCAATGGCTTCTATGCGTTTCTGGATGGCATAACCATGGAAAAGGGCGACTTTTACGCCGGGAATAAAGTCGGGGATGTAGTTTCCTGGAGCGAATACTGCTACGGGGTTGTATTCAACAGCTTCTCTAAGTGTTTTTAAGTGCACTTCGCCTTTTTCTAATTCTACACGGCAGTCTTCTTCTATGTACCATGCCACATTCTCATTCCTGCGCCATATCTCATGTTCCAAAGGGCGGAGTATGGAATAGGCGTAGGGCAGGGTTACGTATAGAAGAAATTTCCTTTTCATTGGCAGTTGGATGTATATCAGTCGTTGTCTTTCAATGGATTCCAACCTTGTGCTTTCAGGTCAAACTCATTGTTGTCACGGGTTACGAGAATTTTTCCGTATTCCTTTTTCGTTATATGACCGATGAGTTTCACGTCTTCCATGTCCTCAATCTTTTCATGGTCGCCGATGGGAATGGTGAACAATAGTTCGTAGTCTTCACCTCCATTGAGGGCACAGGTAGTAACGTTCATATTCATCTCTTCCGCCATCACCGCTGTCTGGTAGTCTATCGGTATGTTCTTCTCGTAGATACGGCAACCGCAGTTACTTTGGTTGCAGATATGGAACAGCTCGCTGCTCAGTCCGTCACTGATATCTATCATTGACGTGGGTTGTATGTTTAGTTCTCTTAGTCTTTGTATAATGTCTCCCCGTGCTTCAGGTTTTAGTTGCCTTTGCAGCAGATATTCTTTCCCTGCGAAATCGGGTTGGAAATGCGCTAATTCTTCAAGTGCATGACTGTCGTTCTTTTTCTTCGCCTCGTTCACTTGTTGGTAATAGACGCTTTTTTCTCTTTCAAGCAACTGCAATCCCATGTATGCTGCTCCGAGATTGCCTGACACACAAATCAAATCGGTGTCTTTGGCTCCGTTCCTGTAAACTGCCTTGCCTCGCTCACACTCTCCAATACAGGTGATACTTATAGCAAGTCCTGTAAATGATGATGTGGTGTCTCCTCCCACGATATCTACATTCCATTTGTCGCATGCCCTACGCAGTCCTCTGTAAAACGCTTCCATGTCTTCTATGGAGAAACGCTTGCTGA
>JAJPYV010000192.1:0-2195 GCA_021204735.1 Prevotella sp. | reverse complement strand
CTACGCAGTCCTCTGTAAAACGCTTCCATGTCTTCTATGGAGAAACGCTTGCTGAGAGCTATGCTCAATGTCAGTTGGCGTGGAGTGCCGTTCATCGCAAAAACATCACTGATGTTGACCATGGCAGACTTATATCCTAAGTGCTCAAGGTCGATGTATGTAAGGTCGAAGTGCACGCCTTCCATAAGCATGTCGGTAGTGATGAGCACTTCCTTGTTTGGATAGTTCAGTACGGCGCAGTCATCTCCCACGCCGTACTTTGTCGATTCGTTTTTCGGTTTAATGTCTTTTGTCAGGTGGTCGATTAAGCCGAACTCTCCAAGTTTTACTATTTCAGTCATCTGTCGCTTACGCTCTGTTTATCATTTCCCTCATAATTTCCGTCATAAGGGGTTGAGCCTTGTTTGCGGCTACCTGTACCTCCTCATGACTTACTTCAACAGGGGAGTCTTCAAGTCCTAAGTCGGTTATTATACTTATACCGAATGTGCGTATGCCACAATGGTGTGCTACAATCACCTCTGGTACGGTACTCATGCCTACGGCATCGCCGCCCAAACGGTGATACATCTTGTATTCTGCCGGTGTCTCGAATGTAGGGCCCTGTACACCTACGTACACTCCGTGAACTACTCGTATGCCCTTTTCCTTTGCAATTGCATCAGCCTCTGCAATCAGTTTGAGATCGTATGTCTCGTGCATGTCAGGGAAACGGGGACCCGTAGGGAAATTCTTTCCACGCAACGGATGTTCAGGGAATAAGTTTATATGATCGGTGATAATCATCAGGTCGCCAATCTTAAAATTTGGATTCATGCCGCCAGAAGCATTACTTACGAAAAGGGTTGTTATCCCAAGTTCGTACATTATGCGTATCGGGAATGTTACCTCCTTCATGCTGTATCCTTCATAGAAATGGAAACGGCCTTCCATTGCCATGATATCCACGTTGCCAAGCTTTCCGAAAATAAGTTTTCCTGCATGGCCCTCAACTGTTGAGACAGGAAAATTAGGAATGTCCTGATAAGGAAACTCGTAGCTGTCTCTAATTTCTGAAGCTAATTGTCCGAGACCTGTCCCCAATATTATTGCTGTTTTTGGACTTGTTGTCATTCTTTCTTTCAACCAAGCCGCTGTTTCTTGAATTTTTTTGTACATAGTCAATTATTTTATTGTTAAACTCTTCTTCCTGACCGAACATGAATTTCATGTGGACTGGAAGGATGTATATGCTGTATCTTACTTCATCGGAAAGACCTCTCATACCCACTAACCGGATGTTGTCTTTTTCGGTGGTTATCACAATCTTTGGATAGGGCATCTGCCGATATGTATCATTAATCTGCTCTATATCCTGCTTAGTGAACTGGTAATGGTCGGGGAATGACAGGTGGGCGATGTTCTTCATGTAAGGCTTCATATCGTAGATTATCTGTTCAGGCAATGCTATACCTGTAAGAAGAAGAACATTCTCATCTTCGCTTATACTGTTCAATTTCCTACTTTCTCCATAATACACGGGACGTAAATCCTCGTATTCCAATGTAGTGAAGAATATCTGCTGATAGGGCAGGAGCTTAATTGACTTAGTAATCACTCGCTGCTCCATAGGTTTCAAGTCTCTCGGACATTTTGTAATCATTACAATATTGGCTCTTTTCATTCCTTCCTGCGACTCCCTCAATCGTCCTGCAGGCAGTAATTTATCGTGGATTATCAGTCGGTGGAAGTCTATCAGCAGCATGTTTATGCCTGGCTTTACGTATCTGTGCTGATATGCATCGTCAAGCAATATCACGTCGGTGTCCTTTGTCTCATAATCGTTCATTATTCTCTCGATACCGTTACAACGGTTGGCATCAACGGAAATGTGTATGTCTGGATGTTTCTTTCTGAGCCAATATGACTCATCTCCTAATTCTTCCACTTTTGACTCTTTCGTGGCAAGCACATATCCCTTGCTTTTCCGCTTGTAGCCACGACTTAATACTGCTACTTTGAATCTTTCTTTGAGGAGTTTTATCAGGTATAGCACGCATGGGGTTTTGCCTGAGCCTCCAGCGGTGATATTGCCAACTGAGATAATGGGTATGTCAAAACTGCGGCTTTTCAAAATGCCGAGTTCAAAAAGACGGTTCCTGAATTTTACGCCAATACCGTAAAACCAACTGAATGCTATCAACCATCCATTTATT
>JAJPYV010000181.1 GCA_021204735.1 Prevotella sp. | reverse complement strand
TTTTTGCCGTAATCTATCGACAATATGCGAGCCACAATATTTTATTGGTTAGACAACAACCAAGCGTCAGGGAATTGTGAACGAAGTTCGTTACGACTGCGTACGGCATCGCTCTTGATGTCGAAGGTTGCTGCAATCACACGATACATCTCAATAGAAGGATTGAATGCTATCTGTGCCTCATATCCTTGATTCCTGAGTGTACTCTGCAAACCTTCTGCATTAGCCTGTACGGAGAATGAGCCAACAACTACACTGAAATTCCTGAGACCGTCTCCGTTAACCATGGATACATTCTCAGTGCGGACAGGAACATTATCCACGTTGTCTACAACAACATCCGTAGCTGGTCTTTCAACAACAGGTGCAACAACGGCAATCTCCTCATTACCATATTCCTCTCCATTGTTTTCCTGTGCCTGTGCTTTCTCGTAAGCCTTTCTATAAGCACTCTCTGATGATTTACAACTTGTAAAAGCGAATGCTATACACAAGCTAACGCATAATACCAAATACTTTTTCATTTTCCCAATCTTGTTATTTTTGTTATTAAACTTTATATTCACAATTTCTTTGCGAAATTACATAAAAACAATTATAAAAAAAAGATATACCCACATAAAGTTTGTTAAACGAACATAATACGCTATTTTTATCAAAAAAAATTCTTGTTATGATTGATAATTAGGAAAAAATCATTATTTTTGCTCTCTCAAATCGCTCTCTTTAAATCAGAACATACTATTTGCCAATCATGTGACAACACAAAGATGGCATTGAAACAGCTTGGTATAATACAAACATTTAAAACAATAATAAGATTAAGATTATGAAAACATTAGGTTACATTAGCGCATTTTTAGGTGGCGCATTGGCTGGTGCAGCATTAGGTCTGCTCTTGGCTCCAGAGACTGGTAAAGACACTCGTTGCAAAATTTCTGATAGTATTTCAAAAATTTGCAAGAAGTGCAATATCAAACTGACAAAGAAAGAGGTTGAGGATATCGCTGACGGCCTCGCTGAGGAAGTGGAATAAAATGAATTGATAATCGGGTGTGTGCAGTTTGCATTCCGCACCCGGTTATTATCGTAATTGAATATCCAAAATTCACTCTATAGACAATTTTCAAAGTTCCGATTAAGCGAGAGCAGAGCCAATTTTTGCGCTATGTTGCGCATGAGGAACTTCATCGTAGGTAATTCCCAATTATCAATTAGTTTATTCTGTGTTCTCAAACGACAAAAATATAGAAACGATAGGGCAGTTAGTAAAGCTCGTTAAGGAGAATTTTCTGCTTCAGAAAGAGTATGTAAAACTTGATGCGACAGAGAAAACCGTAAAACTCATTACGGCTCTTACTTTATTCGCTATACTTTTCTTGGTTATTCTTGCCATTCTTACTTATCTATCGTTTGCCGCTGTCTTTGCAATGGCACCATCCGTTGGATATCCTGTGGCTTTCTGTATCGTTGCCGCAATCTATATTTTATTATTCATTATTCTTTATATTTTCAGAAAAGATTGGATAGAACGGCCGTTGGTGAAGTTCATCACAAACTTATTAATGAACTAATTTATGGACAACACACAGCAAGAACAAAGAAAATACCAAACCTTGAGTGACATAAGGCATCGCAAGGAAATGGCGTTAGCTCAGATAAGAGCCAACAATAAGGAGATGGGGTTCTTGTGGAAAAGTCTGTTCGACAAGCATCAACCTAAGAAAAGTGGCAAGGCTTTCACTGTATCCTCCGTTCTGAAAACAGGTATAGGTGTCTTCGACGGCATATTGTTCGTTTGGAAAATATACCGCAAATTCAAGAAATAATCTCATGTAATTATTTAGAAAGGAACGCCCTCTTGCGGAAATCTTGTGGGGTCATGTCTTTCATGCGCCTGAAAAAGCGGGCGAAATAGGCTGGAGTGGTAAAGCCACAGTCTATGCTTATTTCTTTTATTGATTTGTGGGTATTTATCAAACTGCTTTCCGCGCGCCGCAATATTGCTCCATCAATCATTTCTTTTGGAGACTTTCCGAGTTTTGCTCTTGTGATGTCAGTAAGGTATTTCGGTGTTATGTACAACCGCCCTGCAAACTCTGTCACGCCATGGTTGCGGCAACAGTATATCTCTATGTCAGTCAAAAATCTTTTGAACAGTTCCTCGCTCCTATTGTAATGAGAGTTTAATGTGTCGTCAAACTGTTGTGTACCGTAACGTATCAAGAGAATGTTACTTAGAATATTTGATATTATCTTGTTTTTATAAACTTGCCGCTTATCGTCTTTCACTCTTTTTATTAATTCGCTCATGGCGTTGATGAACGAGTGCCCTGTTGCCCCCAACTTTACGAGAGGGTTATGGTGGATGTATAGTAATAAGGCAGTTGATAGTCCTGTTACCACGTCATCCAATATCTCGTTGCAAAACGTGAAACAGGTTGTGAGGAAATCATCAGTAGCATTGCTTACGTGGATTGCCTTTTGTGGAAAGATGAAAAGGCTATCTCCTTTTTCTATAGGATAGTCATCGGTGTTGATACTCACCATGGCTCGCCCTTCGGTGCAGTGTACTAACAGTGTCCTGTTCGTCATTCTCATATTATCGGAAAACTCCCTCATATCACTTATTTTCACATTGAAGGCATCCTCAATAGGACTTTGGGGCTCACTGTTTGTGTTCTTAATTGTTTCCATAATCACTATTTTTTCAGTTGCAAATATAAGAACAAAACTTTCCATTTACAAACTATGAGTTCTCTTTATAGAATTAATTATGCTAATTTTGCCGAAATTTTGTAAAAAAGATATATGACAACAGTAAAATGGGGAGTACTTATGCTCTTGCTTTTGCTTGATATTCCGCATGTTTATTCGCAGGAGCATGGTACCAAAATGAAGTTGGAAGACATCTTTCAATTGGCTGATGAGAACAGCAAAAGTCAGAAAGCGTATTCCTTGAAAATCGGTGAGGCACAGAAAGATGTACGCTCCGCCAAAAACGGCAGGTTGCCAGAGGTAGACGCATCTTTATCGTTCAGTTATTTAGGTAACGGTTATATATGGGACAGAGATTTCTCTAACGGTATGAAGGCCGATATGCCGCATTTCGGTAACAACTTTGCCCTGACAGCATCGCAGGTAATTTACAGTGGAGGTGCTGTGAGCAGTGGTATAGAGATGGCTGAGATAGGAGAGAGGATGGCTATGGAGGAAAAACTGCAAGACAGGAACAATTTGCGCTTTTTGTTGGCTGGCTATTATTTAGAGATGTACAAGTTGACTAACCAGATTAGGGTATATGGCGAGAACATCCAGTTGACTAACGATTTGATTGAGACGGTTAAGGCGCAGTATGAGCAGGGTACTGCTCTTGAAAATGACATCACTCGTTATGAGCTTCAACTCGAGAACTACCGTTTGGATAAAGCGAGGTTAGAGAACAGTAAGCATTTAATGAACTATCGCCTTAACAAGTTGGTCGGTTTGGATGAGAATACGGTGATTGAGGTTGACTCTACTTCGTTCTCATCCATTCCAAGTCTTGATACATCAGATATTTGGCAGCAGACCGCAATGGAGTCGGCGCATGACTTGTCGCTCGCTCAATTGAATATCCAACAGTCATTGCAGAAGAAAAAGCAGGTTCGTTCAGAGGCTCTCCCGAAAATCGCTCTCATTGCAGAGGAACACCTTGACGGTCCTATAACAATAGAGGTTCCTGCTCTCAACAACAATTTCAATTACTGGTTTTTGGGCGTGGGTGTTAGGTACAACCTTGCTTCCCTATATACAAACAAGAGTAAGCGCAACCGTGCGAACATGGAGGTCAAGAGACATGAGGAAGAACTTAATTTGCTGAAAGATGACCTCTCATCACGTGTTGAGGACGATTATGTGCGCTATGGTGAGGCCGTTTTTGAAGTCGAGACTTTAAAGAAAAGTGTTACTCTCGCCAACCAGAACTACCACACTATCCATACCCGTTATCTAAATGGTATCTCATTGGCAACAGACATGTTAGAGGTAAGTAATGCAAAACTCGATGCTGAGCTACGTCTTGCCAACGCACGTGCCAACGTGGTTTACTCTTTCTATAAACTGAAACATACATCTGGAACATTATAAAAATTAATATCATGGCACTGAACAAAAAACAGAAAAAGTGGATTTATAACATATTCATTCTCGTACTTATAGTTATCGGTATATTTTATGTTTGCTCACGTTTCATCCACTTTGGCAATGTAGAATTTACCGATGATGCACAAGTAAGGCAACAATTGATACCTGTGAACAGTCGTGTACAAGGTTTCATCGAGAAAATTTATTTCACGGAGTTTCAGAGGGTGCACAAGGGAGATACACTCGTGGTAATAGAGGATTCTGAATACAAGTTGCGACTCGCAGAGGCGAAGGCTGCATACGCTACTGCCTCGGCTGGTAAAACGGTAACATCCACCACTGTGAACACGGCTGCCAACAATATCTTTGTCAGCGATGCTGGTATCGAGGAGGCTAAGGCACAAATGGAGAACGCCCAAAAAGAGTTGGAACGCTACAAGAACTTGTTGCAACAGAAAGCGGTCACACAACAGCAGTACGATAATGTGGAGACCACTTACCGCTCAATGAAGGCACGCTATGAACAAGTTAGCCGACAGAAGGCTACAACATCGCTTGTGCACACGGAACAGACAAAACGCCTGTCGCAAAGTGAGGCGGCTCTTGAAGTGGCACAGACTCAGGTGGAACTTGCCGAACTGAACCTATCTTATACTGTTATTACTGCTCCTTGCGATGGTTATGTGGGCAGGAAAGAGGTGATTGAGGGTCAACTTATCCAACCAGGTCAGACGGTGGTTAATGTTGTCAGCGATGATGATGTATGGGTGGTTGCCAATTTCAGGGAAACCCAACTGAAACATATCGCAGAGGGTGCCGAGACTGATATAGAAGTGGATGCGGTAAACGGTGTTGTTTACAAAGGTCGTGTGGAGATTCTTTCTAAGGCGACACAAGCATCATATTCCCTGATTCCGAGCAGTAATTCGGCAGGCAACTTTGTAAAGGTGGAGCAGCGTGTTCCTGTGCGCATCCTTTTTACTGATGAGAACAGTAAGGAGGATATGGCACGTCTCCGTTCAGGTCTTAACGTGGAATGTACGATTCGTTACTAATCTGACATGGCTGAAGAAGTTCATATCCATAAGCCGTTCAAACTGATGTGCATGAAGGAGTGGATTCCTTTCAAGATCCGCCCATGGATATTTGTGTGTATTATCCTTGTCTATCAAACAAGTAATGTGGTGTATCTGTCATCATCGGAGAATATGTACGGTGAATTATCGTTGTTGCACGAGGATGTGATGATGTGTCTCTATGCAGCCTTTGCTGGTATGAACATCGCATTCCCGATGATGTGGAGGTTCAAGTTCCGCTTCACAACACGTACTATCCTTACGATTACTGCCACCACAATGATTATATGCAACTTCATTACGGCTCATACGGGTAGTATGCCTGTTCTCCTTGGGGCGTGCTTAATTGCTGGATTTGCAAAGATGTGGGGTACGTTTGAGTGTATTTCGTCAATAAATCCATGGCTCGCACCAAATTTAGATTTCCCCCGTTTCTTCCCATTGCTTTACATGTTCATCCTTGCGCCTATATCGCTAAGTGCTCTTATTGATACTAACTTAACTTATTTCTTCACTTGGAGGGAGATGCATTGGTTTATCATGGGCGCATTCCTCGTAGTTCTGCTGTTTGCACGGATTTGCATGGTTGACTTCTTCCCAATGGGACAAGGCAAGTTGCTGGCTTTCGACTTTGTAGGACTTCTGTTATGGTCTCTCTTGATGATGCAGATGAGTTTCATCGCTATTTATGGTGAACATTACGATTGGCTACATAGTAGTGAGATGCGCCTTGCAGTGGGGTCATGTCTTATCACGGCAGGTTTGTGTTTTGGACGTATGTTTCATATTCGACATCCGTATATCAAGTGGGATGCGTTGTGTTATAGGCGAGTTCCAGTAGCATTGCTGTTGTTCTTTCTGACTGACTTGATCTCGGAAACGCCAAACAGTTTGCAGAATATTTTCACGGGTAGTCTGCTCGGCTTCGATACTATGAATACGGTGAATTTCAACTGGTTTTCCATTTTGGGAATGTTAGGAGGCTGTCTGTTTTCATTAGGATGGTTATGGAAATGGCGCTTGCCTGTAATCCGACTTTGTTTTTTCGGTATAGCATGCGCTATTGGCTATCAACTGTTTATGTATTTCCTTACGAGTGAGAGTGCCTCGTTAGAGGATTTCTATTTCCCTACATTTCTACGCACATTCGGTTATGCTGCCGTATATTGCTCGCTGACATATTATCTGAAACAGTTTATCCCATTCGACCATTTCCTGCAGGTGCTTGCTATTGTCGGTGTAATCCGTTCTGGTATAGGCGGATCGGTGGGGGAGGCTGTATATGGTTATGGTCTGCGTTGGGCGATTTCGAAGAACTCTGCTGATTTAGGGTATACACTTGATAATGTGAACACGGTAATACAAAACATGTCATACGAGAGTGTGTATGGCAGTTTGATGAAACAGGTGATGGCAGTGAGTATCAAGGAACTGTGGGGCTGGACTGCCATTGTATGTATCTTCCTGTTCTTGTTTATGCTCTTCTTCGACTCTCCAACTATGGCTACAATAAGGAAATGGCCTAAACGGATTTATCGTCGTGTGACGGTGAAAAGCAATTGATATTTCTCCTGGATTGTAAGAATTATGTCTTATTGAAAACATCTTGCATATTCAACTAACTTTTCTTATCTTTGCAACAAACTAATAACTACTACTAAGATGGGTTTCTTTAAAGCATTGTTCAGTGGCAAAGAGGAAGATACAAAGTCACAAAAAGAAGTTGAGGATGCGAAAAACT
>JAJPYV010000435.1 GCA_021204735.1 Prevotella sp. | reverse complement strand
CATACAGAGAAAAGATAACTGCAAATATATTTAATCATCTTCTTTAAATAGCGTTTGTTGGCCATAATTATTATCGTTTTATCAATTTACCTTATTTTTCAACGAACAAATATAATGAATAAAAAGATAATTACAAGTTTTTTGTAGAAAAAAAACATTAAAACTCTCAAAATATTTTATTTAGTTTTTATATTTGGGTAAAATATCGTATTTTTGCAATATCCATGAATAAGAGTATAGATAAGACTTTATTTTACTAATTAAAAATCATATTATGAAAACAAGTGCATTACAAACAGCGAGAACTGCCTACCAGCCAAAGCTGCCGACAGCTCTTCAAGGTTCAGTGAAAATCAAAGAAGGAGCTGCTACTCAGAGCGTAGACAATCAGGATGAAATCAGCAAACTGTTCCCAAACACATACGGTATGCCTGTTGTGGAATTTGAGGCAAGCAGCGAGGAGAACAAACTGTCCATGAATATCGGTGTGATACTCAGTGGAGGACAGGCACCTGGCGGGCACAATGTCATTACTGGTTTGTTTGATACCGTGAAGAAGCTCAACCCAGAGAACAAATTGTATGGTTTTAAAATGGGCCCTGGCGGATTGGTTGACCATGATTATATGGAGATTACGAAGGAATTTATAGATGGCTATCGTAATAGCGGTGGTTTCGATATGATCGGTTCTGGTCGTACAAAATTGGAGAAGACGGAGCAGTTTGAGAAGGGCTTGGAGATTATCCGTCAGCTCAATATTAAGGCTATTGTTATTATCGGTGGAGACGACTCAAATACCAATGCTTGTGTATTGGCAGAATATTATGCAGCAAACAACTATGGTGTGCAGGTTATCGGTTGTCCTAAGACTATCGATGGTGACTTGAAGAATGAGCAGATTGAGACATCCTTCGGTTTCGACACAGCAGCAAAGACATATTCTGAACTCATCGGCAATATTGAGCGTGACTGCAATTCTGCACGTAAGTATTGGCATTTCATCAAACTGATGGGCCGTTCGGCAAGTCATATCGCTTTGGAATGCGCTCTTGAGTGCCAGCCTAACATGTGCCTTATCTCAGAAGAGGTAAAAGAAAAGAACATGACGCTCAACCAGATTGTGGACCAGCTTTGCGAGACTATCGCTTACCGTGCTGCACAAGGCAACAACTTCGGTGTCGTTCTGATTCCAGAAGGTTTGATAGAGTTCATCCCTTCAATCGGCAATCTCATTGAGGAACTCAATGACCTTCTCGCTACCCACGGTAATGATTATAAGGACCTCGACCCAGCAGAGCAGCGCAAATATATCCTTGCCCACTTAAGCGAGGACAACAAGCAGACATTCGCTACGCTACCTTCAAACGTAGCACGTCAGCTTTCATTGGACCGTGACCCTCACGGAAACGTTCAGGTTTCTCTTATTGAGACAGAACGTCTGCTTTCCGATATGTGCGAGGCACGTTTGGCTGAATGGAAGGCAGCAGGAAAATACAACGGCAAGTTCTCACCTCTGCACCACTTCTTTGGTTATGAGGGACGTTGCGCAGCTCCATCAAACTTTGATGCTGACTACTGCTATGCTCTCGGAACAAGTGCAGCACAGCTCATAGCTAACGGCAAGACAGGTTATATGGCAATCGTACAGAACACCACAGCTCCTACGAGTGAGTGGAAGGCTGGTGGTGTGCCAATCACGATGATGATGAACATGGAGCGTCGTAACGGTGTGATGAAACCAGTTATCCGCAAGGCACTTGTTGAACTCAACGGAAAACCATTCAAGACACTTGAGCAGAATCGTGAGCAATGGGCAAAGGAGACATGCTATGTATATCCAGGTCCTATCCAGTATTGGGGACCGACAGAAGTATGCGACCGCACAACTGTTACCCTCGCTCTTGAACATGAGAAATAATAATTATTTAAATTCTATATTGTATTCATAATTGTAGGTTTGTCCAATCGGCGCTATATGCTGTCGGTTGGGCAAATTGGTGTTAATGCTTCGGTAAATTTCTAACCTAAATGGTACAAACTAAACGCGGTACGGCAACGAAAAAGCGGGGAACAAATTTCTGCCGCCGTTTTCCTAAATGGTCGTGGTGGATTGGCGGTTTGGTTGTCGTTGCCTTTTACGTTTGGATATTCTACTATTTCTTTGTAGGACCGTTTGGTTACCGTTGGCGTGCATTGTATGGTGATCCAAAATATCCTGGTGGTTACGAGACGAGAGGGATAGATATCAGTCATTATCAGGGAGACATCGATTGGGAACTGCTTCGTAATGCCATGATAGAAAAGTGTCCTATCCGTTTTGTTCTTATCAAGGCAACAGAGGGAACAAGCAGTATAGACCCTAAGTTTGAGGATAATTTCACCCAGTCACGTGAATATGGATTTATAAGGGGCGCTTATCATTTTTGGAGCAACAAGTCATCTGCTCGTGACCAGGCATATTTTTTCCTCAATAACGTAAAACTCACTGCTGGTGACTTGCCACCTGTGCTTGATGTGGAACATAAGCCGAAAGACGTGAGTGTTGAGGACTTTCAGCGTGATATATTGACATGGTTGCACATCGTGGAGGATAAATATCACGTAAAACCGATTCTTTATACTTACTATAAGTTCAAAAATGAATATCTCAATACTGAGGTGTTTGACGATTATCCTTACTGGATAGCGCATTATTATGTTGACGAGATAGAGTACAATGGGGCATGGAAATTCTGGCAGCACACTGACGCAGGGCGTTTGCCTGGAATAAAGGGATATGTGGATTTCAATATATACAACGGCAGCTATTACGACTTGCGGAAATTCACGATATCAGAGATACCTTGAGAGAATCCAATATTTTTTGCATTTGTTCAATTATTGCACACCACAACTTAAAAAATTATAAAACTGGAATTTTTATCCCGAATATATTTGCTATAATCAATATTGTGCTATATATTTGCATCGTGTTTTTCATGGTATTAGATTATTAAGGTTAATAAAGATTGGTTGTCGTGAGACAATCAATTTTTTTTGTATATATAACAATGGTTATCGGGTGAGCCAACATAAGTTTCAAGCACCAAATGTTAAAATGTATATTGATGGTTATCTCTAAAAATATAACATGTTATAAAAAAAGCGAATGAACATTTGCTCTGAGTGAATATTTTTATTATCTTTGTCGCCAAAAATATAACATGTTATAAAAAAAGCGAGCAGTTTATGGAGATAAAGCGTGATATACATTTGCAAAGGTTGATATCTCGTAAGCATAACGGTATGATAAAAATCGTAACCGGTTTAAGGCGTTGCGGAAAGTCATATCTGTTGTTTATGTTGTTCCACAAACATTTAAAGGAGCAGGGAATAAACGACAGGCATATTATAATGGTTGACCTTGAAGACCGCCGTAATATGGCTTTGCGGAACCCTGATACGCTTCTTTCTTATATTGATAGGCAATTCGTGGATGACAATATGCACTATATCATTATTGACGAGGTACAACTTGTTCCGGAATTTTCCGATGTACTGAACAGTTTTTTGAAGGTTCAGAATGCAGATGTTTATGTAACAGGGAGTAATGCAAAATTTCTCTCAAAAGATGTTATCACCAATTTCAGGGGCAGGGGAGACGAGATAAGGATTGCCCCTTTGTCGTTCAGGGAATTTATTTCAGTTCATGCAGATGGTAACCGATACGATTTACTGAATGAGTATATGACTTACGGAGGACTTCCGCAAGTGGTGTTGAAGGATGATGTAAATCAGAAAGTGGAATATCTCAAAAACTTGTTTACCCATACATACATAAAGGATATCAAAGAGAGGTATAACTTGCAGAAAGACGATGACCTTGAGGAATTGATAAACGTGATTGCCTCGAACATAGGAGGTTTGACAAATCCCACTAAATTAGCGAATACCTTTAAGACTGTCAAGCACAGTACTCTTACAAGAGATACTATCAAAAATTACCTGGATTTGCTACAGGATGCATTCCTGATTAATAAATCGGTGAGGTACGATATCAAGGGAAAGAAGTATATAGATACTCCGTCGAAATACTATTTTGAGGATTTGGGATTGCGAAACGCAAGATTGGATTTCAGGCAGATTGAGTTTAACCATTTGTTGGAGAACGCCATTTACAACGAACTCCGTTTGCGGGGGATGTCAGTGGATGTCGGACAGATTCCTGTTTTGGCGCAGAGTGCTGATGGTAAACGGAAATGGTCTAATTTAGAGGTTGATTTTGTATGTAATAAGGGTTATAAGAGATATTATATACAGTCGGCTTTGACTTTAGATTCTCAAGACAAGATGCAACAGGAACTCAACTCGTTGCTGAAAATCAAGGACGGATTTCAGAAATTTGTCATTGTCGGTACTCCAACACCGACATATCAAAATGAGGATGGTATTATAATCATGAACATATATGATTTCCTGATGGATGAGGGTGGGGAATTAAGAATTAAGAGTTAAGAATTCGATTTTGCTTGGCTCCTTGCTTGCGACTTGTTTTCGCCAATGTGTAACCCAAAATTTATTCAAAAAACTCTATCACAACTACTTGTAGTGCCGATTTTAAATTAAGTGGAGAAGACACAAAAATGCATACAGCCCCCTTAAAATACTTTTATCGCCAATCCAAAATAACCGCAGCTAATAATCAACGGAATTTGTTTATAATGATTTTATAGTATAATAAACCTTATTCATGAAAGTTTCATAATCATTTAAAATAACAGCATTATCGAATTGATCTAATACTGTATTGGATACTCTCACATCATTTTCATCAAGATTAGAGTAATATCGAAGATATTCTTGCTGATTCTTCAAATGCTTATTCTCTGGTATATGCACAACAAATATTAATGTTTTATTAGGTGCATGAAAATATCTATTTGTATCATCTTTTGAGAGAATCAGATATTTGCTCGCATTATGTTCTGTGAAAATCTCCCAATGAATTATTTTTTTGTCTTTTGTGTAGTATGGAAGTGTATCCAAGATTATAAAAATTTGGAAATAAGGACAACTTCCGCAACGTATATTGGCAGTCTCGCCCAACATATTCTCAAAGTAGTTGTTTGAGTTCTGAGAATAGTTTTGCATTATAAACTTTACAGCAATTCCGCATACCATTTTATTACCGTCACTGATAGATATATCAACATACTTATTAAAATAACGCCCTGGTATAATTGCTTCTTTACCAGCTTGATAACCCTGTGAATATACTTCATATCCGTAACCTAATCTTGTTGCAATATCTTGAGCTATTGCACCATGCAAAGGTTTAAGTTTCTTGGTACTCCTTGATGTACCGGAAGAAATAAAATTACGAAATGAATGGAAGATTACCTTCAGAAATTCTGCATTCGTCATTTTTCTTGATATTATTATTAACTTTTGCTTTTTGAGTTAATTTAGCGTTGATAAATTGCTCCAAATCGAGAGAATTGTAGGTATAGTAACCTCCGCTTTTGTATTTCTTCAACATCTTCAAATAGTTGATGAAATCATCAGTTTTTATTATACTTTCTAAAGTTTCAAATGATACTTTCGTAAGTATGTACAGTCCACTGTATAGACCTGAACCGTATGGCACCCTTTCTAACTTAATTGATTTTATGTCTTTTATCACTGTGTTGATCGCATATTTCTCCTCGAAAACATCATGCAAGGCTTGTGTCCGTCCATATAAATACCAAAATGGATGGGTATTTTCATCCCTGCCTTTCAACAATGTTTCCTTATTTGCATTCAAGTATTCGGCCACCTCTGGATATGAGAATACCTCCTCACGAGATAGTGGTTTGCCGTTCTTGTCGTAAGGGAAGAATCCTTTATACCATTTTCCTGTTGAAGCTTTTAAAATTGGTATCGTGAGTTCGTCAAACTGCACTCCTAATATGAAAACCTTGTCCGCAAGAGTAGCAAAACCGTTCTTAACCATACAGAAACTTATTGCCTTGTTCAATTTTATATCATGCAGCATTGACAATTCTTTTAACGGTCCGATATAAAAGTAATTTCCAATTAAAATATCATCGTACGGTATATTGCAGACATATTCCTCCTTTTGCTTCTTTTCGGAATATGTGTAATATGCAATTTCATCGTTTTTGTGTCCTTTCTCAAACAAGGATATCATAGTATATGTTGTTGCATTTTCAAATGCCTGAAAATGTCCAAGGTCAACCAATGCAGTCAATGTCCTCTCCTGCATTATGTATTTCCGCATATTTGTTGCCGCTATGCTCGATAACCAAGAACTTGGGGTAATATAACACAATTTCCCATTATTCTTGAGCATTCTAAGTCCTAATTCGAAAAATACAAGGTACAAATCGGTCATGCCGTTTTGTGCAAAATGGTATCTCTTTACGTCATCATAATTATCTTCTAAGTTGTGCACTCTCACGTATGGAGGATTGCCAACAACATAGTCCATCTTTTTGTCGAATTTTGATACTTTCAGCGCATTCTCATTAAGCACATCCCAACTGACATTGTTTATTCCATATTCTTTTGCTACGCAATCCAAGTTATATAGGCAGTTTGTATATGCTTCATTGTCAAGTTCTATGCCGTGAACATAATTCTCCAATTCATTTTTGAGATCTTCTGTATCGTTTTTTTTCTCTAAATAGTTTCTGCAATATCTATCCACAATTTCACACAAAAACGCCCCATCTCCACAACTGTTGTCTATCACTTGCTTTCTCACTATCCTCTCATCATTATACGATGAAAGGTCTAATATGTTTCTCACTAAGAAAGACGGGGTGAAAACTTGACCACTGTGCTTTATCAGACGATTACTATCTTCCATTTTGCTTGTTTTTCTTATAATATTTTCATCTTCCTCCAATATTAAGTGAATAAAAGAATGACATGGTTGTTTGCGACTTAACAAGAGATTTTAG
>JAJPYV010000091.1 GCA_021204735.1 Prevotella sp. | reverse complement strand
TGCAAAAATACATATTTTATGTGAGAAATATTGGTTTTAAACCTTTTTTCGTACTTTTGCAAGAAAGAAAATGATTTTATGAACGATAAAAAACCATTAATACTTATTTCAAACGATGATGGATATCGTGCAAAGGGCCTTAATTCCTTGATACATTTCCTCTCTGATATGGCAGATATCATTGTATGTGCGCCAGATTCTGCCCGCTCGGGTTATTCAACGGCTTTCTCCGCTGTTGTTCCTTTGCGACTTAAGAAGCATAAAAGTCATGCTGGGGCTGAAATATGGTCGTGTAATGGCACGCCTGTCGATTGCGTGAAATTGGCATTAAGTGAGTTATGCCCGCATCTTCCTGATATGGTGATAGGTGGTATAAACCATGGAGATAATGCTTCTGTCAATTCTCATTATTCAGGAACGATGGGGGTAACGAGAGAAGGTTGTATGAAATATATTCCTTCCGTGGCTTTTTCCCTTTGCGATTATCATGAAGATGCCGATTTTGAACCTTTGCGCCCGATGATACGCCAGATTGTGAAAAAGGTGTTGGCAGAGGGCTTGCCAAGATGCGTGTGTCTGAACGTGAATTTCCCTTTGGTCCCGGAGTTTAAAGGGGTCAAGGTGTGCAGAATGGCAAAAGGAAGATGGCTTCACGAAGTTTCCCATGCTAATCATCCACGGGGATATGAATATTATTGGCTCATAGGGGATTACACAAATGATGAACCAGAGGCGGAAGATACTGATAATTGGGCTTTGACACATGGATACATTGCCATAACGCCAACGACTATTGACGTTACCGCTCACGAGGCGGTGGAGAATATCCGTAAATGGTTCTGAAAATATGAAATATTATATCATAGTAGGTGAGGCGAGTGGCGACCTTCATGCTTCTCATCTAATGTCAGAACTGAAAAACCGTGATACCAATGCTGAGTTCCGCTTTTTCGGTGGCGACTTAATGGCTGCTGTAGGGGGAACATTGGTTAAGCATTACCGTGATTTGGCTTATATGGGATTTGTTCCTGTGTTGCTCCACTTACGGACTATATTCCGTAATATGGATTTTTGCAAGAAGGATATCCTTTTATGGAAACCTGATGTGGTGATTCTCGTTGACTATCCTGGCTTTAACCTGAACATTGCAAAATATGTCAAGGCAAAGACTTCGATACCAGTATTTTATTATATATCTCCGAAGATTTGGGCTTGGAAAGAGTATCGTATAAGAAATATTAAACGTGATGTAGCTGAACTGTTTTCCATTCTGCCTTTTGAGGTTCCGTTTTACGAAAATAAGCATGGTTATCCAATCCATTATGTGGGAAATCCTACTGCTGATGAGATAAGGGAGTTTATGGAAACCTATAAGGAATCTTTCGAAGGATTCTGTACTGCTAACAATTTGCGCCATGACCGTAAGATTATCGCCTTGCTGGCTGGTAGTCGCAAACAGGAGATTAAGGACAATCTCCCTGCGATGCTTAAAGCCTCCTCACGGTATGCTGATAAATATCAATTTGTAGTTGCTGGCGCTCCTTCTATCTCTCCTGATTATTATGAGAAATTTATATTGGACAAACAGGTGAGCATTGTTTATAATAAAACTTACGCACTGCTTGCCAACGCTCATGCTGCCCTTGTTACAAGTGGTACGGCAACACTTGAGACTGCACTGTTCGGTGTCCCTCAAGTTGTTTGTTATGAAACGCCGATACCCAAGGTTATAGCCTTCCTGCGCAAGCACCTGATTAAAGTCAGATTTATCTCATTGGTCAACCTTATAGCCAATCGTGAAATTGTGACAGAACTTGTTGCTGATACGTTCACTGTTGACAATATCTCTAATGAGTTGGGCAAAATTCTTGATGATGGTAAATCCCGCAACGATATGCTCAACGGTTACAAAGAGGTTCGCCACCGTCTCGGCGACACGAAAGCTCCCGACAATGCTGCGGCTATCATGATAGATATCTTAAAGAAATAAAGCAATGTTGATTTTTCATTTTTCATTTTGGATTCTGCATTGGCGAAAACAGAAAATGGCAGATAAACGTTCTCCTGTTTACCTGCCATTTTATTATCGTTAAATGCTTATTTCAGAACAAGGGGTGCATAATTCCTTCATCCCCTACGACATATACTGTTCCGTTCTCAATCAGTATGGCGCGTCCTTTCTTCTCATCACGGTTTTTCTGGTTATCTACATTCACGGCAATCACCTGATTGTCATAGAAAGATGAGATGTCATCGAAGATTGTATGTCCTACTATAATACGGTCAACATCATATCTCTGCAAGAGCATTGTGAGGGTGTCTGCCGCCAAAGGGTGATATTCCTCCTCTTGTTTTACCATACCTCTATACCACAAGGGTCCGTATGTTGTTGCTAATTTGTATGTGAGGGGATAGTCTGCACGACGCAAATATCGTTTCATGTAAGGATTGAAACTAAGTAACTCGTTTACGGCTGGGATGGAAATGTCCAAATCATAAAATTCACTGCTCAGTCCTGCATGAACGAGAAGGTTGCGCCCTATCTGCATTATAACATTGCGGGAGCATAGCCATCTGCCCAACTCTGTGGAACGGCTCCACAATTCTGGGTATTCAATATGTAGAGAGTCTGCCAACTGTTTATATTTCTCTTTTGTATAGCGCAGGTCGTTGGTGAATACCATCGGCTCATGGTTGCCCAAGAGGAAATCCATACGTCCTCCGGCATCCGCCGCTTCCTTTTCGAGATTATAAAACAACCAGAAAATAGGTAATACATCATCACCGCGGTCAAAAACATCACCGTTGACAACCAATTGGTTCTTTCCGAATGACCAGTGATAGTTCTTGTCAATCACTCCGTTGCCTTGCAGCAAACTGACAACACAGTCGAAATTACCGTGCGGATCTGACATCACGAACAGTTTTTCGGGCTGCTCACATTTCCATTCAGGACGTTTGATCGGATGCAGACTGACATCAAAACGGTGCTTACCGTCGTGTGACACAACATCAAAGTGAAAATCTGCAGGGATGGAGTCGTAACTTTGCTTTATTATTTGTCCTTCCAAATTTACAGAAATTACCTGTGTTGACCCATCGGGATTGTGAAAAATATATGGTCCGTCGGCAGAGAGGACGGCAGTGTCATCGGAGCTATCAACGGCACTTGCCTGCCGCATTCCGTATAAAGCGGGATGCAACAGGCAAACTAATATGAGTATCGTACAAAATCTTATGTATTTCATGCGGAATACATTTTATACTTAGTTTTCAGATGAGTAAGAAGGATTCTGTACCATGTTCGGGTTGGCATCTATCTCATCTGCCGGTATCGGGAGTACACTTCTGAAATAATCCCAGTTGAAATACATCTTGTCGGAGTCCATCGTAAGATGTGATGTACTGCTTATTTCAGAGAATGTAACAGATGACTCGTGGCGGTCAACATAGCCTCCGTCACGCAATGCATCGTAATAGTGCTCTCCTTCGCCTACCAACTCCTTGCGGCGCTCGGTCATTACCCTTTCCAATGTAACTTCTGTTCCCTCTACAGTGTTCGCAGGGTTGGCACGTCTGACGATAGCATCGAGATACTTCACAGCATCATCGTTGTTTCCAACCTTTACGGCTGCCTCGGCAGCATTTAGGTAGGTCTCTGACAGGCGGAGCAATGGTATGTTGGCATCCTGGATAATCTCATCCCCCTCTGGCTGGTATTTGTAAACGAATGCGCGTTTGCTACTGAATACCAACAGTTGCAACCTTACATCGTCAGGGTCTTCCATAAGCAATTCATAGAAACTGCTCGTGAGACAGATGTCTTTGTAACCGTCTGGGTGGAATAGGTAACCTAATGCTTCTTTTCCTGGATCATCGTCGGTGGTGTTCACAATCTCGAATAATACCTCTCCTTTTGAAGAACTGCTGTAGTCGTAACTCCATGCGTCTGGATATTCTTCTGTCGTCCACAAACTGTATCCTTCTGCCTCTGCTCCTTCAATAGCTGCTTTTGCCATATCCAACGCTTTTTGGTCATCACCATGATATAGATATACCCTGCTCAACAGCGTCATTGCGCCCCAGCGGTTGATATGTCCCTTCTGGTAACTGTTTCCCTCGTCGTTGTCCATAAGGTCGATGGCTGTCAGTAAGTCTTCAATGATTGCATCATAACATTCTGCTACGGTGTTACGGGCTGGCTTGGCATCCTTGTCAAGTACTGTCTTTACGATAACTGCACCAAGAGATGCGCCATTGTCTTTCTTGTATGGATAACCGAATATACGGGTCAGGTCGAAAAGGAACATTCCGCGCAAGGCGTATGCTTGACCTTTGTAATAATCCCTCAAATCTGTCTCAACGGTCTCGATGTCGTCTATCTGTTCCAAAATGGAGTTGCACTCTGTAATCATTGTGTAAGGATATGACCAATAACTCGACTGCATGTTGTCTTTGGTAAAACTGTGCAGATAGGCACTTCCTGTACGTTTTGTGGAACTGTATGCCTGCATATCATCTCCTGCAGCATCTCCATAATACACAAGTCGGCCTGAATAGGCGTATGGATCCTGCATAGTACTGTATATACCATTCAAGGCGTATGCAACGTCGCTCAGTACATTTATCGTTTCATCAGTCTGGGCGTAAGTGGATGGCTCAAGGTCGAGCCAACTGTCACCGCATGAACTGCAAGCTAATATCAACATGCTTGCAAGAATATATTTTGTAATTTTCATACTTCAAAGATATTAATGTTAGAAATCAATGTTGATACCGAATGTCACTGTCCTCAAAGGTGGGGTTCCCCAGATTGCTGTTCCATCGCTTACTGCCTCTGGGTCGTAGTAGTTGTACCTTGCCCATGTCCATAGGTTGTTGGCTGAAGCATAGATACGCACGTTACTGATACCGATAGTTCTGATCCAATTTTTAGGGAATGTGAATCCGAATGTCAGGTTCTTCAAACGGATAAAGTCTGTGCTGTGTACACGGCGTGTGTTTGCATAACTGTGCATAGGATATTCAGGGTCTTCAATGAATACCTCATACTTTGTGATGTCACCAGGATTTTTCCATGAATCGCGGTAGTATATTGGGATGTTTGCCTCCAAGTCGTAACCGCCATTTTCTGTCTTCTGTGCCCAAGTATCGTATGAGTAACCACCGAACTGGTAGGAAATCATGAAACTAAGGTCAAACCATTTGTAACGCAGGGTATTTGAGAGACCTCCCGTGATTGTCGGCTCTGCATGCTTGTAAGGAATGCGGTTCGCCTCATCTGCGTTTTCGGTAATAGTCTTGTCATAACTGCCATCAGCTAATACATCATTCTTATAGAACTGTGGCGCACCGGTGTCTGGGTTGATGCCGGCAAATTCTATCAGGTAGAATGTGCGGTAGGATTCTCCCACTTTGTGGATTTGTGAACCACTGATAATCTCTGTCTGTATGCCGTCCAACTCAAGAATCTTGTTCTTGTTGTGGGCAAGTGAGAACATCGTGCTCCATGAGAAATCACGGGTATTGAAGTTCTGTGAGTTAATCTCCAACTCAACTCCTTGGTTTCTTACCTTACCGATGTTCAACAGGTAACTGTCAAAACCTGTTGTCAGGGAAACTGGATAGTCCATCAACAATCCTTTCGTGGTACGTGTGTAGTATTCCAACGTTATGTTGAGCCTGTTCCACAAACCTACATCCAAACCGATGTTCAGATTCTGGTTCTTTTCCCATGAAAGGTCTGCGTTGGCAATCTGCGAAAGCGTGTATGCCGGCTCTCCCATATAACTTTCTGTAAGTGCACTAAGTCCCATATATCCGTAGTAGTCGGATGGCAATGTACCGTTGACACCGTAAGATACACGGAGCTTCAACTCGTTAAGTGTCTTTCTTGCGCTTTCCATGAATTTCTCCTCTGCGATACGCCAAGCTCCTGATACCGACCAGAAACTGCCCCAACGGTGCCCATCTGCCAAACGGGAACTGCCGTCCATACGATAACTTCCACCTACGAAATATTTCTCCTGATAATCATAGTTGATACGTCCCAAATAGGAAACCATACGTGTGCGCCTGTCGGAACCGCCTACGGAACTTACTGTTGAGGCGTTACTCAAGGAGTTCTTTGCGTAACTTGCGAAATTAGTCCCTTCGCCAGAGAGATAGTCGCGCGACTGGTCGTCAACCTCATAACCGATCAATGCATCCAAATGGTGGTCTTGATTGAGCGTTATATTATAGGTGAGTTGGTTCTGCCAAACTAACTTATTGCGCTCATACATGGCCTTGTACATCTCTCCGTTGTAATCATCTCCGTTGGACGTGCGTGGGTCGTACCATTGAACTCCCTTCATATTGTCGTTATCATAACTCAATGTTGACTTCAACTTCAGGTTCTTGATAAACTCATACTCTCCCCAAACAGTTGTGAAATAACGGGTGATATATTCACGCTGATAGTCGTACATCATTGAAAGCAATGGGTTACGGTCGGAGTTACGGATAAAGTCGCGATTCCATGTTCCGTCCTCGTTGTAAATAGGGTCTGAAGGTACAACGCAGTTACGTGAGGAATAGAACGGTGATGTGTAGCTCGTTCCCTCACTGTAAACATCTTGATTTACGTGTGAGAACAATATGTTTGCACCGACAGTAAACCTCTTTGTTGCCTTGTACTCCATGTTGACACGTCCACTGATACGTTCCAGACCAGAGTTCATCGTAACACCATCCTGCTTCATGTACGAAAGTGATGAATAATACTTGAATTGGTCTGTTCCGCCTGTAAGGGATGCTTCATAGTTCTCATGTTTTCCTGTCTTGAAAAGTACGTCATCCCAATCGATGTAACCGCACCATGGTACAGGGGCATAGTCATCAATCCACTCATCAGCGTATGCGATGGCTGCATCCTCACCCTTATTAGGGTAATCTCTTTTATATCCACGATACAATGCATC
>JAJPYV010000438.1 GCA_021204735.1 Prevotella sp. | reverse complement strand
TTTAAGAGATCAAGTATGTTGTCAGTCGACTTAAATGCGAAGGTTTCCGCCGACAGCACATATCTGTTATTGGTGAACCTGTCAACATCCGCCGATGACAATAGTGTGAATGCTGAGACGATAGCAGATGATAAGTTGACTGTATTCTCAGAACTTGTAGAATCACAGTACACCGCAGAAACTGAGTTTGTCGCTAAGACAATTGAAGATACACGGGGAGGATATCAGACGAGTTATTCGGGAAACATCATAATCGAGACATCTGTAAAGCATAAGTCAGGTAAATGGTATCAAAGTGGTTCGATGGTTGCGCTTGCGAACGAGACAGAGGTACAGGCAGCCCACACGTATGTTGATACGATATACATGAAGAAGGGAAGCAGTATGGAACTGATGATACCGAATGTTGATACGAATGATGCGGCAAACACATCCATGAACAACTACTATCGCTGGTTCAATTATCTGAATGACAAGAACTATTATGTAGGTAACGGTTTCAATGATGACGATTTGCTGACAAAAGGTAATGATGATTATACAGCATGGGTGTTCGGCAACGGATATGTGAGTGGAATGTTGAACACATCCTCTGAAAACACGACTGGCAATGGTGAGACAAATACGTTGAGGAAGGTGACATTCTATTATCCTACGGATGACGAGTATATCAACTTTATCAAGAGTAGGAACTTAGACAATTTTGACGGGCTGGACAACAGTTACTATGCCGTGGCATGCGATTTGTCTAATTACACGGATTTCTCCACTACATACACGGCAGGAACAAGTTCTGCATTCAGCGAAGGAAATGACTATTGCGAGCCGACGTTGCAAGAGCGTGCATTGTTCTATATCGTAGGAGTCGACGATGAAGAAACCACAGTGCCAGAAGGCTTGCCAGAGCAATTCCAGCACTATTGGACGATGCTGAACGACGGAAATTATCAGGGAGGAGGTAAATATCTTGAAGAATACGAGATAACATATCCGAGTCAGCGCGTTTCAGGAAATACGAATGACAATGAGACTTTGATACTGTCGAAAGAGGCACAAGCGTATGCTATTCCAGGTGAGACAGGAACAGGGTCATTGATTGTGAAATTTGCGGATGGCGAAGCTAATGGATTGACACTTACGTCAAGTACATTATCAGGAACAGATAGAGAGATACAGTTTTATAATGGTACATCAGGTTCACAATGGAGTGTCAATGACGGCAGTACTGCCACAATCCTTGTAACAAAGGAAGTTAAGGGCACGACATATAACATAGCAAAATATAAGCTGACGTTCAAGAGTGAGAGCATACCATTGACAGAGGCACAAGTAGCAGAGATAGGCAATTCCGATAGTTATTGGTGGAATGACATGAGCTACCGATCACCGTCATATTTGGAAGAAAATTACGATTTTATCGCCTCATTGGATTTCGATTACGAAAATAGCGGCTATGGAGACGACGGACTGAACAGTAGGACAGTATATGGAGCAAATAATGGCGAGCGTTTCAACTATCCATACCCACAAGATTGGAATAATAGTAGTTTAGCCTTCTACGATGGTTCATTTGATGTCAATCCTTTCAACAGTAGTACGGCAAATCCTCTTGATGGATCAGACTACACATATCATTTAGGTCAGACTTCATGGAACACATACGGTATAGTGAATTATTATGTAGGTAATCTTGAAAACAAGAATAAAATATCTCCATGGGAGCCGACATGCAAGAAAGTGAAGAACCATGATGGAAACTGGTTGTATATCAATCCGACAGACAATCCAGCAGCGATAACTGAACTGCCATTTGAGAAAGACAAACTGATTGAAGGCTCGGAGTTGTTGGTGTCAGCATGGATGAGGAATGCAAATGCTTGTCATACAGATTATGATGCATCAGTGGTATTCACAGTAATGGGCGTGAATGCAGATGGCACTGAAGATCCGCTATACAGGGCAAATTCAGGTCAGATAGAGAGTACAAACGGAAGTACAGCAATATCCTCGTTAGGCGAGAATAGTTTGGATGCATCGGTAACAGGAAAGGGAAGTGGCACGAATGAATGGTATCAAGTGTTCTTTACCTATAAGATGAGAGGAGTAGATATATCGAAATACGACCATTTTGCAATTAAGGTGTACAACAGTTGTTCTCAAGCCCAAGGCGGAGGCTTCTATTTTGATGAGATAAAGGTGTACAAAATAGACCAGACGACATTTGATGTAGAATTAAATCAAGTAGAGCCGATACGCACAACATCTGATACACCACTAAGAGTAGATATTGACTATGATAAAATGATGGAGTGCATGAGTCTTACTCCTTCAGATTACACATCAGAGAGTACAGACACACGTAGTTTAGATTTTATCATAATCAATAAAGACACATACGATGAAAATAAAGACGAAGGAGCAACGACAGAAGAAGCATTAAGGAACTCTATTATAGATATAAGTTATGTTAGGGAAACAGCAACCCTCGCTACGGCAAGTGTGGCAAGCAGAGTAGCAGGAACTGCAGAAACAACAGAACCGACAACCGTAGTAATCACACAAAATCCTGGAGTAGAATTTTACTGTTATTATGGGAATAATAAAGCATACGACACCGAAACAGCAGGATATAATTACGCTGGTGACGGATTTATGTTCACAAAGACAAGCGATCGCGGAGTGCGCCAATTGACGGCAGACTTCGATGCGAATGTTGCTGCAGGAACTACATATATGGTGATAGTACACACATCAACAGGAACAGACGACAGTAGTGTGAATGCCGAAACGATAACAGATGAGAAGTTGGCAATATTTGCAAACCTCATAGAGACTGCATATACAGGAGAGGCAGAATTCATATCTTCGACTGATAATACTGTTGCGACGACACGAAGTGGATTCAATCTGACGTATAATGGTGACAATATAGCGGATGTATCGATAAAGCACAAGGCAGCGAAATGGTATCAGGAGAATATCAGAGGTCAGCAAGAGTTTGAGGACAGTTTTGACGATGACAACCCAATGGAAACGCTCGCCAACGGAGTAGAAATACAGTCAACCCATACATACGTAGATACGATATATGTTATAAAAGGGACGAGCATAGACCTTGAGATACCTAACAGGTACACCACTATCTCACAGGTTTCCATGTACAATTATTATCGTTGGTTCAATTACCAGAATGACAAGAATTTCTATGTAGGTGAAAATTTCGAGAAAAAAGACGGCACCGAGGTATATGACTTGTTGACAAAGAGGACAGGGTACAATTATACTGCTTGGGCTTTTGACAATGGATATGTGAGCGGACAGTTGAATACTTCTAATTCATCTAATACATATTCGTTAAGGACAGTAACATTCTATTATCCAACGGATAACGAGTTCAATACATATATAAAGAGTAAGAATTTGGAGAGATTTGATGGAATGGATAACAGCTATTATGCAGTGGCATGTGACATTTCTAACTACACCGATTTTTCTACAGATACATACGAACCAGGTTCGACATTTACCCAATATGCTCCCGCTTTCAGTTCGGTCAATGAATATTGCGAGCCTACATTACAAATACGAGCGTTGTACTATATTGTAGGAGTTGACGATAACAGTACGACTATGTCCTCAGGGTTGCCAGAGCAGTTCCAGCACTATTGGTCGATGTTGAACGATGAGACTTATCAGGGTGGCACAAACAATGGAGATGAGAAATATCTTGAGGAATATGAGATAAATATGCCAAGTCAGCGAATTTCGCAGAATTACAACAACGATGAGGTAGTGGCGTTATCAAAAGAGGCACGGTCGTATGCAATTCCAGGAGAGACAGGCGATGAAACTATGGATGTAAAGTTTGCGGAAGGTGAAGACAACGGCTTAGCGATATTAAGCAGTACCCGTTCTCTTTCTGGTGATGTGCGTGTAATACAGTTTTATAAGTACAGTAGTGATTATGCGACAAATGACAGTAATTCAGGAACCTATCAATGGAGTGTAGATGACGGCAGTACAGCGACAATCCTTGTAACAAAGACTGTGAAAGGCACAATATACAATATAGCAAGATTTAATCTGAAGTTTAAGTATGAGAGCATACCTTTGACAGAGGCACAGGTGGCAGCATTGGATGAAAAGGAAGAACTTGGTGAAACGACATGGAATAAGATGTGGTGGAACGATATGACCTACCGTTCACAGTCGTATTTGGAAAACAACTGTACATTGATAACCTCGCTTGACTTTGACTATGGAGGATATGAAGACAGTAACTTGAATACCATGACAATATATAATAATACTACAAGTGATTCGTACATGCATGGACAGAGATTTACATATCCATTCCCATTAAAGTGGAACAACTGTAGTTACGCATTTTATGATGGCTCATTCGATGTTAACACATTTGACAATACGAAGTTTAAAAATATAACATCAAACAACTATCCATATTATAATGGTTATACGGCATGGTGTACATACGCACTTGTGAATTATTACGTGGGTAATGGAGAGATGAACAATCAAATTAGTTCTGAATATTGGGAACCGAAATACCAGAAGGTGAAGAACCATAGTGGCAACTGGCTGTATGTAGATGCCTCCGACCTTCCCGGAACGTTAGCAGAACTGAACTTTGAGAATGACTTATGTAAGGGAGCGGAGATAATGGTGACGGCATGGATGAAAAACTCGAATGCTCCGAGTACACTTGTTGACCCGGCAGTGATGTTCACCGTGATGGGTGTAGAGGTAGATTCGTTGGGCAATGAGACTCACGTGCCGATATACCGTCATTATTCAGGAATGATAGTGAACACATGTGGTTGGGTATATATAAACGGTGAAGATAATTTAGATGAGTCGGTAAGAGGCAAGGGCTCAGGTACGAATGAATGGTTCCAGATATATTTCACTTTCAGGATAAATGAAGACGATACACATGACTATTCATATTATACAATAAAGATAGACAATTGTTGTGCATCAACGGCAGGTGGCGATTTCTATATAGATGAGATAAAAGTGTATGTAAAGAACTCGGATGCCTATGTGGAACAGTTGGAGCCTACGTGTTCAGGCAGTGACACTCCGATAAGAGTAGATCTTGACTACAATGGCGTAATAGGTTATTTGGAGCTGAATCCAGACGACTATACATTGGACAGTACGGATAAGCTCAATGCCGAGTTTATAATCATCAACAAGTACAAGTATGATGAATATATAAATGAACACGGAACAGATTACGCAACGAGAATAACGGCGTTAAGGAACTCGATTGTGGATGTAACATACGATAAGATAGTAGATGGAAAGACGACAACCGTGACCACGCCAAATCCTGGAATGTATTTCTATTGCTATTATGATAAGAATGAGGAATACAACGAAAATACGGTGGGCAGCAATTATCCATCAGATGGTATGTTGTTAAAGCGTACGGACGATGCATCAGGATACTCAGACTTGTCAGCCGACTTCAGAGTAGGGCTGTCCACATATACCCCATATATGATAATATTCCATGTTCCAGAACCGGGAGAGGAAGAAGATGAAGACGAAAACGAAGGAACGATAAGCGAATACAAATTGGAAATATTCGCAAATTATGTGGAGACACAATGTGCGATAGAATATGAGTTCTATGTTACGTCGAACACGGTGATAAGGATAAACGGCGAGTTGGTAGACCCGACACTAACATTGTGTGCAGACCAAACGTTCAACATCGTGCCTACAATGACATATACCGATTTGCAGAGCGGAGAAACGTTAGAGATAGAAAATGAGTATTACGATTGGTTCATAGGCACAGAAGACGATTATTTGGCAACCCCTGACGGATATGAAGTATCGCTATACAAGGCGTTGAAGGATTTCCGCTCAGTATATGAGTCTGCGGAAGAATTCAGCAAGAGTGCTACGCCAGTGACAGGAGATTTCACGCAGGACGACTACAATGTGATAGAATATTGGATAGATGAAGGCAAGCTGCTGCTTTACAGACAGTTGTACACCATGACAGTGCCGGAAACAGGTATAACGATAGTGTTACAACCGATAGAGCAAAGCGACTATTCAAATGAGGCATGTTTCGAGTACGTAGCATTAGCTGTACTTGCATCAGGCACGTCGCCATCGGTGAACATAGGATTCAGCAACGTGGAATATCCAAGTGACGCTTTTATTCCGAGTCTGCGTATCGGATTGGCACAGATACAAAAGGCAAAATCAGAAGACGTTCCGATAACGGTGAATTTGCGGGGTGCACATTATGATGACAGTGAAATAGAGGAAGAAGGTGATGATGGAGAGGAGGTAGAGATTATCGTTGACCATTTAGGATTAGTGAAAAATGAGAGGAATAGTGAAACAGATTACACTAAGTTATACCTAATATGGACAAACGACTCGTCATACAGTAAATATTTCGAACCAGACTATGATCTCAGTCAGTATGATTTGCCGATAGGTCAGATAACGAGGTTGTACGCCAACAAAGATGCTACAAAGAACGACAGTGAGACAGGTGCACCTACCAGTAATGGGAACGGCATAGGCTCATATATGCAGATATATTTCAACAGTTCAGATGATAACGGCGAGACAATCTTTGAACCGAAGGAAGGCTGTACCTATACGTTAATGGCTAACTTCGAGATGAAAGACACTGAAGGCGAGTCGATAGTAACCAGTTGTAAAGGGTTTACCCTGTTTGACATGAAAGTAGTACCGGAATATCTTGTATGGCAAGGAGACAGTACAAGTAATTGGAACGATGATGCAAATTGGAAGCGAGCAGACACAGACGAGCTTGGGAAGGCATCCGGTTCGGATTACATCACCAACAAGGAGAATACGACGAGCAACGGTTTTGTGCCTATGCTGTTCACTAATGTTGTTATGCCTCAAAACAGTAGGGCACAGCTCTATACAGCGGGTTTCAAGGCAAG
>JAJPYV010000186.1 GCA_021204735.1 Prevotella sp. | reverse complement strand
CTCGAACATCTCCATAAACTCATCATCGGAACATTCTATCTCTATCTCCCTGCGGTGCTTGCGATACAGCCTGCCACCTCTGTTGATTAGTGTGGCAAGGTTGTCAAGCCCCCAACCCTTTACTGCCTTGGCAAAAGGGTTGAAGAAAAAGAACTGTCCGTAACCGTTGTAAATGAGTTGCACAAAACCTCCGTCCATGACCTCACTGTGCAATATTGAGTAAGCCACCAGCGTAATCTGGTCGGAATTTAGTTCGCTCATCGTCTTTGGAGTCAGTTCTTCACCAATAGCTCGCATTATCGCATCGGTAAAAACTTTCAAATATTGATCAGGGCCATCTTCTGCCGCGGCTTGCATGTCGGAATCTTTTACTTTTACAAGATTCATTCTCTTTTATAATAACTTTTCCGCCTGCAAAGTTAATGCAATTTCCTCATTAACAGAAATAAATGCGGCTGTTAATTTCAGAATTCAAAAAATGAGGAGTTGTTATTATATTAAAGCTCGTTGAGATTATGCATTCAAATTTTCTTCTATATCAATGATTATTTGTACATTTCGCCATCATCTCAAAAAAATGACTTTATAACTTGCACCGCAAGTAGCCCACCGCTAATGTAGGGATCTCAATGTTCCGATTAAGCGAGTGCAATCAAACTTGTTTGTTTTGCCGGGCGTGAGGAACTTCACTATAGGTAATTTATCGAGGACATCGTTCTGAAAGAACGACAACGCAAGCAATCAACGCAAGCGAAATCGAATTTTTAATTTAGCTTTAGCGGCTTTCTCAAGTAATCTTGTGTTTCGGTAAATAACTGCATTTTCGAAAGGACAAAACTGCTGCTTAAAACGGCTGAACTTTTAACTTTTAATTTTTAACTTTTAACTTGCGCCTCCGGCGCACCGAATTTTCCGTTCGCCACATCAAAGAATTTTGTGAAGAATTTCTTTATGCGCTCCAATACCCTTCTCACGATGCCTTCCCTGTTTGCCTTAGGGTCAAACGGATTTATGGCGGGCATGATACCATTCAGCTCCAAACCGCCTTCTGGAACATATCCTCGCGTGAACGCCATTTCAATGAATTCAATCGCTGCGTCGTGTTTTAATTTCTCCTCACTTATAATATTCTCGTATTCCTCCCGCTTTTGCTCATTCACATATTTTTTCCAGTCCTCATAAACATCACTGTAGTCATTTAACGACTCCACGAATTTTGTTATAAGCTCTTTCTTGTCCCTAAGGTCAGGACTTGAATCTATTGCCTTGACAATCTTGATTTCTATTTCCTTATCCTTACAGTGACTTTTATGATATAGTGCTACAAGATATAGTATGTAGTCGATATTCACTTCAACCTGCTTTACCAATTCCATCTCAAACTCTATATCGTCATTGATGTTTTCCTTGTCATATTTGCTGTTGTTGCGGTACTTTTCCGCAAGGTCTATGTATATACTGGTATAGTCCTGCAAATCTCTTTCGGATAATGGATTATTCTTAGGGAACTGCTCAAAATTACTGAGTAAATTCACCATGCGTAATATCGTGCCGAACAAATGGATAAACTCTTTCTCCGCTTTCTCTCCTTTCGGGAACTCACCGGGTTTGAACTTTTCCTGTAACTCCTCTAAATAGTCCATATATCCATTGACATGCACCTTGTCCTCTCCTTTATAGCCATTGAAATAATCTTCAAATGGGCGCAGGATAGTAGTGCTGTGGGCATCGGCATCACCGAATAATGATAGTGCCTTGTTGGTGGCTTCCTCCAAATTGCGGAAACATACTATGTTGCCAACAACCTTCACAGAATTGAGGATTCTATTGGTCCTGCTGTACGACTGCAACAGTCCATGATACCGCAAATTCTTATCTACCCATAGTGTGTTCAATGTCGTGGCATCAAAACCAGTGAGGAACATATTAACCACAATTAAAAGGTCTATCTCTCTGTTCTTCATGCGCTGACTTACGTCTTTGTAGTAATTCGGAAATCTGTCGGATGATGTGTCGTATTCTGTTTGGAACTGCTTGTTGTAATCTTTTATCGCCTCTTCAAGGAAATCCCTGCTGCTCTCATCCAACCCTGCCGTTGAGTCGTTATCTTCTTCCTCGTAGCCATCCCCTGCCTCGTCATTCACGCCATAACTGAATATTGTCGCTATTTTAAGTTTCATGTTTTCAGGCAACTTTTTCATCTGTTTTCTGAACTCTGAGTAATACATTTTGGCGTATTCTATACTTTGCACCGCGAATATACTGTTGAAACCGTTGAGCCTCGTTTTCTTGCGTACTTCCTCAACTTCTTTTCTTTTATCTTTAACTACCTCTGCGATATTATATAGACGGTCGTATGTATATACCGATGTGCGTTTGGTCTGCTGGTCAAAATGCTCCAAAATATACGATGTAATCTTTGATATCCTTTTGGGGTCAGCAAGTGCCCTGTCTCTTTCAATGTCCCATACCTTACTGGTTTCAATGTCTTCTCTCGCCTTTATGGTATTCATATACGCCACACGGAACGGCAGCACATTGTGGTCCCTGATCGCATCTACTATCGTATAGGTGTGCAGGCGTGCTCCGAACACATCTTCTGTTGTCTTGAACAGTCCACTGTTCGCTGATACATTCTCCGCAAAAATCGGTGTGCCGGTAAAGCCGAAAAGGTAAAATCTCTTGAAACTTCTGGTGATGATTGTGTGCATCTCCCCGAACTGTGAGCGGTGGCACTCGTCAAATATCATCACTACTTCCTTGTTGTATATGTCGCGTTGCCTGTTTTTTCTCACAAAATTACTCAACTTCTGTATTGTCGTGATTATTATCCTGCTTTTCGGATTGCCCAACTGCCTTTCTAATTCTTTCGTTGAACTGTTGCCGTTTGCTGCTCCCTTCTGAAAACGGTCGTATTCTTTCATGGTTTGATAGTCCAAGTCTTTCCTGTCAACCACGAACAAAACCTTCTCTATAAACGGCAGATTGGTGGCCAACTGTGCGGCTTTGAATGATGTCAATGTCTTGCCTGAGCCTGTCGTGTGCCATATATAGCCTCCTGCCCCTTTTTTGCCGTATTTCTTCGCATTATGGGCTATTTCTATCTTGTTGAGCAACTTTTCGGTCGCTGCAATCTGGTATGGGCGCATCGCCAACAGTAATTTCTGTTCCGTGAACACGCAGTACCTTGTCAGCACGCTTAGCAGGGTATGCCTTGAAAAGAATGTTTTGGTGAAATCTGTCAGGTCATTTATTATTTTGTTGTCGCCATCTGCCCAGTAACTTGTAAACTCAAAGGAATTTGACGTGCGCAATTTCGGTTTCCGTGTCTTGCTCTGTTCCTTGATATGCCCTGCACGTATCGTATTGCTGTAATACTTTGTCTGTGTGCCGTTGCTTATAACAAACAACTGCACATATTCAAACAAACCGTTGCCTGCCCAGAAACTTTCCCTGCCATAACGGTTTATCTGGTTGAATGCCTCCTTTATGCTCTTTCCCCTGCGCTTTAATTCAATATGCACCAACGGCAGTCCGTTTACAAGTATCGTAACGTCATACCGGTTTGCCCTCGCGCCTCCTTCTGGCACATACTGGTTTATCACTTGTGTGGAATTGGCATGTATGTCTTTCTTGTTTAAAAGATAGATGTTTTTTACAGTACCGTCATCAAGTGTCAGCGTTTTCACATAATCAGTCTGTATAGTTTGTGTCTTTTCTTCAATTCCCTTGCCCTCTGATGTTATCTCTGATTTGAAGAATCGTTCCCACTCTCCATCAGTAAAATTATAGTTGTTCAGGCGTTCTATCTTTGTGCGAAGATTGGAAATAAGTTCTGCTTCACTCTTGATTTGTGTATACTCATACCCTTGCCTTTCCAATTGGGCAATCAATTCCTTCTCCAAATCCGCCTCGCTTTGATAGTCCTCACTAACCTTAGAAGTTTCCCTAACGTAGTGCGCAACTACTGTGCTTTCATCATTCTCTGATATTATTTTAAAATCGTTCATGCTGTCTTTTCTTTAAAGGTTAATAGTTTGTTCCTATAATACTCATATTGTTGCTGCCTTGCCTTTATCTCTGCTGGCAATCCGTTGCAAATGTCCGTTGTCAACGCCTCGAAACGGTCAAGAATTTCTACAATACGGTTTTGTTCTTCTATTGGGGGTATAGGTATAATAAACTTTTTAAGTCTATCTTCGTGAACACGAATTACCTTTGTACCTGTATAATTTCTTGTTTTAAATGATTGAAAAGCAGATGTTTGTAGATAATATGCAATATATTTTGGATTTTGATGATGTTGAAATATATATGTTTCACCACTTACACAAACATTTTCATCTCCAAGCCATACTACGCACTTACATACATCCTCGACATTCTCACTCGTACATACAATTATGACATCACCATATTTAGCTTTCTTGAATTTTTTTGCAGCTTCTTCTGATACAAATGACTTTGTTTCACTTGCAAACGTTCCATAATATGTATAAATCTGTCCATAGTGAATGCAAGGTACACCACTCTCAGTAAAATCTTTCTTTTGAAGACCATTACCACGTACAAATGTTCCTATCTCTCCCATAGTCAACCAATCTACTTTACAATTTCTTACCCCCCCCATTTCTAAGTTACTGAATGACAGCAACTTATCTCTATAATACTCATACTGCTGCTTGCGATATTCCAACTCATTTTGAAGTTTATTTTCTAATTCAGCTTCAAGCATAGAGAATCTATCCAAAATTCGTACAATCTCATTTTGCACCTCTATTGGAGGAGTCGGGATTTGTAGTATTCTAAAATCTTTACCTGTTAATTTCGGAATATTTCCATGTATATAGAAAGAGACATTTAGAGTTTGAATATAATGAAATAAAAATCTCAATAATACACCATTTTTCTCAGAAATTATATGAGCATGGTTATTTACCCATATTTTACCAGAAGCCCAATTGACCACAGGATTACCATTCTTTGTTATAACACTCCCATCTTCTCCAACTAAAACATAGGTTCCATCAAATATGTAATCAGAAACATAATCTTGAACACCATTTGCTCCATAATAAGGATATTTACCATTACTGCGATTTGACTTTCTAATGGGTTTTCTTAAATTATCTAAGATATAACAGCAATCTTCCAAATTATGATACTCAACTCCATTAGGACAAAGTTTCTCTATAAGTTTCATCAAATTGTTCATAAATCCTCTATCTCTATTTCTTCAATAATTTTGTCAAGTTCAACACGTAATTCATTCTCTCGATTTACGATTTGTGCTATCCTCTCATTAAGTTCTCTAATGTTTATGTGTTCATTTTCATCCTCTGGCTCAATGTATATCGAAACATTAAGGTTGAAATTTTGTTCTTCCACATCTCCAATAGTAACCACATGAGAGAAATGCTCCACTTCACTTTTATTCCAATGCGTTTCGTAAATGCGATTAATGTTTTCAGGTGAAAGTTTATTCTTATTTCCCTCATGTACAAACTCTTTGGAGGCATCTATGAAACATATACGATTGTCTTTTTTATTTCGTTTTAAGACCAAAATGCTGGTAGCTATTGTTGTACCAAAAAACATATTTGGAGCAAGTTGTATCACAGTATCAACAAAATTATTTGTTACAAGATATTGACGTATTTGCTTTTCTGCACCGCCACGATAAAGCACACCAGGAAACTCAACAATTGCCGCAGTACCTTCCGTTGAAAGCCATGAGAGTATATGCATTGTGAAAGCAAAGTCAGCTCTTGATTTTGGTGCAAGAATTCCAGCAGGAGAAAAACGAGGATCATTTATAAGTGTTATATCGCTATCCCCATCCCATGGCACACTATATGGCGGATTAGAAACTATAGCATCAAAAGGTTCTTCTGATTCATGCTTAGGATCTTTCAATGTATCTCCATTCTGAATATCGAAATGATCGTAATTAACATTATGCAAAAACATATTCATGCGACAGAGATTATAAGTTTTTACATTTATCTCTTGACCGAAAAATCCCTCTTTTATGTTTCTTGCATCCAACACTTTGTTGAAATTAAGCAAAAGCGAGCCTGAGCCGCATGCCGGATCATAAACCTTATTTATACTTGTCCGCTCCGCTACTGCTATTTTTGCTAATAGGTAGCTGACCTCTCCTGGAGTGTAGAATTCTCCTCCCTTTGTACCAGAGTTAAGAGCATACATCTTTATAAGGTGTTCATAACAAATACCAAACACATCCAACCCGCTTTCTATGTATGTAGTGAAATTTAAATCTCTTACACTCTCTAATAAAGTGGTTAACATTCCATTACGTTCAATTACAGTAGCACCTAACCCTTTATCGTTTGTATTGAAGTTGTCGAACAAACCTTTTACGTCATACTCACTTGGTGAACCAATAGCACTTGCCTCGATTTTTTGAAAGTTGTTCGCCAATGTCGTATTTAAGTTATCATTACTTCTTGCACCATTGGCTACATTAATAAACAATTGTGATGGCAGAATGAAAAAACCTTTTGCATTTACTATTTGAGTTCTCGCATTCTCTGCAACATCATCACCCATATTTACATAATCTGCATCAGGCACTCCAGATTCTATCATCAACCTGTTGCAATAATCGGTTATATTCTCTGATATAAACCGATAGAACAATGCACCAAGCATATAATCCATAAACTGCACAGGCGCCACCCTACCACCATGCACAAGATTAGTTGCGGTTCTCCATATCAAAGTCTCCAATTCACTTTTTAATTCCTCAGTATTCATATTAGATTATGTATTTGTATTATTTCTTCCTATTTACACGCCTTTCATTTGATGTTTAAGGTAGGTGATAAGAGAAAAATTCACCACGTAAATCTTTTTCTCACCTTAAACGCTACTATTTCTATTTAAATTGATTACCTTTGCAGTAAACAAATTAATAACTAGCATGTGTGAGTATGCTGAAATAGAAAATATCAGGCTCTCCAATGGCAAGACATTTAAG
>JAJPYV010000185.1 GCA_021204735.1 Prevotella sp. | reverse complement strand
CAATTATACATGCTGTTAAGAGAACCCAGTTCAGGCGGCTTTGTAACATCGTGCAAGTCAGAAAGGAAATAATCTTTCAGAAATATATACACGGCAGGAACGGAAGCGCATGTAAGCAGGTAATCTTCCGGTATGTTGAAATAGAAAGTTTTTGAAATTCCGATAACCGACCAATGGCAAAGCATTAACACAATAAACAGGTTTACTTTGCGTGAGAACATAAGCATCAGTCCGATGGTGAAAACCACTACCGAACAGGGCATTACGGGTGATGTCATTTCCGGGAAACTCATGCCTCGCAACAACGATATTACAGGATATAGAAAGGGCAAAACCAACAATACGCACGCTAATTTCGTATGTTTATGATTGCTCTCGAAAGTGGTGTAACCGGCAATTAAATCCCACAGCCACGATGCGGCAAGCACTCCCCAGAAAATTGCCATGACATTATTGTAGTTCCGTTCCTCACAATATATCGAGTAATAGGCAATAGCAATCCAAAGGTACAGCGCAATCAGATATATTTTCATGCCGATGACATTCCAGCGTCTTGGCCCTTTAAACAGCATGACAGTGAGGATGATACCTACAAGGATAATCCCTATTTGGCATATCCACGTAGCTGAATTGTACAGTCCTATGGTTTTCCAGAAAATCTCCACTTGCTCTAATGTTTACGTCTTGTTAATGAATATACCCGTTTGGGGAAGAACAGCATTGGCAACACTCCTCCAACAACAAGCATGAACACCACAGTGCATGTTACCATGACGTTGGAGAAAAACATATCCATATATTTGGCACGCTCCACCGTGTCGCCCATATTTTGCAGGTACATAATCTGCGAGAAGATAATGTTATAAGCGAATTTTCCCGGTACCATGGGCAGCACAGAAGGAATATAAAGCACGGTTATCGGGGTATGTGCCAATTTCCCAAGCCATAGACTGCCGAACCCGATAATCAGTGATGCCACAAGCGAACCTGTGGATATCTCCACACCGGCATAGTTCATCAGACAGAAACGTGCCGCATGCCCAACTGCCGCCAATATAATGATATAACGGAATGCCCGCAATGGTGGGTCGGATATCGCCCCGAATCCTACTGCTGCTAAGGCTGCGAAAAATGCATCTGCTAAAATATCTACTGCAATCATATCAAACTGTTTTTAACCAACAACAAGGTGAACGATAGTCCTGCGGCTACACATATTATCAACAGTAATGCCTGTATCAGACGGGTAATGCCATTCAACACGTGTCCTTCAACGATGTCTATCATGCCATTTATAATTGGAACGCCAGGAATAAGATAAAGCACACTGGTTGCAAGAGCGATATCAGATGTGGTATTAAATATCAATGACGTTGAGGCACAGAGTGAAGCCACAAAAGCCGATACGATAAATGCTAAATATTGACTGATACCTGCTTTAAGCATCTGCTGTTTGAGGAAAAATCCGCATACTGTAGCGGAGAAAACAACAGCCATCGACAACCAGTCGCCACCGAACAGACGGCAGAAAGCTGCGTTGGCAAAGCCCACCATCAGCAGAACGAATAAGGGATGGATAAACGGCCTACTGATTATATGGTGGTATTTCCGCCACATTGTTTCAAGCGACAAGTGATTGTCGTACATTTCCCAACTTAGTGCACTTAATCTGGCGTTATGCTCAAAACTGATAGGAAGTGTTGTTATATCAATCACATCATTATAATGCTCATGCGTTTCCTTGTCCAACATGGTCATAATGATGATTCTTTGGAATGCACTCATCTTGACTTCATACCCGAATCCTACCGCTATCCTTTTTGCACAGCGTATAACACGTGACGTGTGCACGCCACATCCAATCATGTGCGAACAATACTCGGATATAAAATCCCCCACGTCAGATAATTTCTCTTTCTTCTGTCCTTCCATTTTCATTGTTACATGATGGAATCATCTACGATTTCTCACTATTTCTTGCGGAAATATTTCACCAAACAATTTTTGAAAGCGTTCTCAACCTCCATATTCGGAAAACCAAGAGTATATTTCCGAAATCTATTATCAAAACCTTTTATCGTATAATAACCGCTCTGGTATAACATACTCGCAAGATAAATGAACTCACCGTCCACCCCACTTATTATATCATAGTCCGATATCTTATTATTAATACTTCATCCAAACATTCCTTCCTGTCGTATGGCGAATTGTTCTTGTTCAAGTCTAAATACAATACCGGATATTGTTTCCAATCCTTTTCCAACTTTTCAACCGCAAGTCCTTTGAAGAGTTCTTTCTTTCCTTCAAAATATGCCTTCATCGTGGAAAGCAGCAATGACTTACTGAAACAATTGGGTCTCGAAAGCATATCGTATGCGCTTGTTGTCACAAGCTCATATATCTGTGCTGTCTTGTCGACATAAACATAACCACCCTTTCGCAGTTCCTCGAAACTTTGTATTCCTATTGGATATTTCATAGTACTCTCTGAAATTTTTTCAAAAGTACAAATAATATCCGACAAATGAAATTATTTATGCAATAAAACTGATATTTACATGATAATCGAAACTATATGTCATATTAATATGCATTTCTCAAAACTCGTCAAAACATTAATGATTTAAAGTTTTTCGATAAAAGCAATTTCCTCTGCAGTTAAGCCGTAGAGTTGACTTACAAGACTATCTATTTTTCTTTGTTGCTCACTAATATCTGCTTGAGGGTTAGCACATTTTATAGAAAGAATGCATTTAACGAGATTAATGATAGGAGTTTGTTGTTCAATGGAAACAGAAGGAATAGGAATTTTCCTGATATGTTCAGGATAAATATGATAATCTCCTCCTCTTTGGTCTGCCAACAGTAAAGCTGCTGTCGAGGAATTGAGAATTCCCAACAAATAGTATAAATTTACACCTTTAGAAATTTGCTCCAATTTATATCGTTTATAATTACAAAATTTTTTTATACTTGAAGTTATGCTCTTGTTAGAAACACCTTTAAGGTCTTTCCACAAAACAGCGCAAAACATAGAATCACTATGTAGATAATGGGTATCAATATCTATATAAACCTTCAACTCTCCTAAACGGTTTATTACAAGTTTCGGACAATCATACAACTCCCTGAATGTCGGTCTGCTAAGTTTATCAGGGCATCGTTCAGTATTCCATTCAAGATAACGCTCACGCTTTACTTTATATTTATCAATGTCTTTGGCTTCAATGTATTTCCGACTATGTATTTCGTCAAAATGGTCGCTTATAAGGTCATCCTTTTTAAAATCACCCTTTGCCGTTTTCTCATCGGCATTAAGAACCATACCTTTACTTATGTAGCAAAAATCACCGAGGACATTCATTTCTGGGAAACGATTTGTTGAACGAATTTCATCAGAAAGATTCCAAACATATTTATCATCATCTTGTATGAGCATTGAAGGAGTCTTTCTCCTTACTTCGTAAATTTTTTTATCATCATTAATTTGTGATATTCTCACTTCACCGAATGGCTCACTTTTCTGAATAAACGGAATGCAATTACTAACTGTGGCATTCTCGAAAACCTTTGTGCCATTAAGATCAACAATTTCCAATAAACGGTATTCCTCGTTTATCATCTCACGCATTTTCTTACCGTACTTCTGATTAGTAAGAGGATAAGGTACAATCATAGTGAATATTCCATTTGGAGAAAGCGATTGCATACCAAATTCCATGAAAGGTATGTATAGATCCCATTTTTCGTTGAGAGTATCATATTTATTACTGTCTATTATCCTTTGCCTTTGAACTAAAAGTACAGGATTTGCTATTTGTGTCGGTGCACTTATGTATGGAGGATTACCGATAACGATGTCAAAGCCCTCATTATCGAAAACATCCTTGAAATAAGTATGCCAGAGAAAGAAATGTTCGTTGCTCTGTAGGTCAATATTCTTGACTTCAGCAATAAGTTGAGAATATACTTTCTGAATATCCCTCTGTTTTTCTATTTCCTTTTCCTGTTTTGGTGTTGGTTTGTCGTCGCTTGTTTTCAATATACTATCTTCAAACCGTTGAGACTGTTGTAACCTCATATCCAAATTGTAAAGCAAATGATGACGGATGATATCATCTATTTTCTTATTCAGTTCTGCTTTAATTTGATGTTGGTCAGTACCATAATAATCATTTATGAGTGATTGCAAATTTTCAGAATAATCTTCTTCTGTAAATGTCAACTTCAATTGACTGTCTTCTATCTCACCAAAAAGGTTTCGTTGTGGCTGGAAAATCTGCATCTTTTTTTCAGTCAAAATACTCAAATCAATTCCATGATAACTTTCCAAGAGAGAATTGCCCTGCATGATTTTATAGTCAAGGTTAGGCAGTGTTGTCGGTTCTGTCTCATCAACGACAAGAGCGAGCCAGAAACGTAAGCGTGCGATGTCAACTGCTCCACGTTCTATATCCACGCCGTAAATATTATTCTGTATTATCTCTCGCTTGATATCAGCTTGGGAGATAGTTCCTGTATTTTCAATGGCATTGCGACAAGCAAAAAGTTCACGCAAAAGCCCCATTGGGAATGCTCCCGACCCGATTGCGGGGTCAAGGATTTTCACGTCTTTCAGACGCTTTAGGATTTTGTCTTTTATATCATTGATATCTGTATCGTATGGCTTGTTTACGAAATCACGAATAATCTTTTTCTCATTTTCGTTGAAACCATTTTGAAGATATGCGATAAGGCTCTCACGGCACATATACTGCACTATTTCCTTCGGGGTGTAGAATGCGCCCTTGTCTTTGTTATCCTCAAGAAGGTTCTCGAAAATGCGCCCCAGCATTTCCGGGTCAACGCCAATCTCCGCATCGTTAGGGTCGTTTTCGTCTATCGTGAAATTGTATTCCGCGAACATCTCAAGCAATTCGCTGAAAAATTCCGCAGGGAATTCCGCTTTCTTTTCATCCAACACATCCCTCTCGAAAAGTCCACCGTTCAGATATGGAATGCGTATTTTGCCTATTCCTTTAACTTGTGTGTCATAGACATCATTTTTATTCGCTCTGTTCAAATCCAAAGCGTTTGCATACAGTGGTTCAAGCACACTGTCGAGAAAGTCTGCCTTTTGCCCATCGGAGGCTTTTTCAAACAGGTTCATCATAAAATTGGTGTCGCCACTACCCCATTCATTTCCTGTCTTGACTCCGAGCCAGCCCTTTTTCTGAATGAAATGCAAGAATACAATACGCCCAAGAAGTTTCTTTACATAGTCTCGTATAGGTTTCCTTTCACGGTCGGCAATCTCATCGGCAGTCATTCCTGACTTATCGAAAGTCTTGTCAATGAACTCATCGAGAATAGTTTTATCATTCTCCATATAACTGACAAATTTATTGTATTTGTCCTTGTATTTTCCAAAAAATTCCTTTGACAGAGCCTCAACGGAGAATGCCTTCTTTATGAGTTCTATTGATATGTTGTCCTGGTTCCTGTAAATTTCCAAAAAGTTATCAGTGGCGGTGCGGCATGCCTGTCCCGGTCCGAGCAGGAAAGTATAGCGTTTGCTGTCTGTCATACTGTCGTTTGTTCCTCCCTTATGGCAGAAAGAGAAACGCCAGTCCCTGTCAACGCTGTTCTCATAATGGAAAATCATGAAAGCACACGAATACGCCTCCATCACCTTGCGGACAAGTTGCTGGATGTTCACTCTGCTGCGCTCCATCATTATATTGTCATCAACAGTGATATCGAGTATTTCAAGCGTCTGCACCTCAATCATCATACTGCCTACGATTTTAATTGCCTTTATTCCAGTGGCATTTGCCATTGGCAGCAATTCAGGCTGGTTTTGTAACAGATCGGTGCAGTATTGGTCTATGTAATTCTCCGTCCCGAAAATCGGAAAGAATATGTTGTCGAGGAATGATTGCACCCCTTGATATGAACTGCCAAGAAATGTTCTTAATGATTCCCGATTAATATTATATTGTTGTGTCCCTTCCATATTTCTATCTCTATTTTTAGTAACATTATCTAACAGTAGCAAGCAGGATTGAGGCAATACCCTGCTCTTCATCTGTCTTTTTAACAAGGTGCTCTATCTCCTGTTCAATGATTTTATCTATTTCCTCTGGTTTTAAATCAAATAGTTGTTGTCCATCTCCATATTTTGCCGCACCGATTTTCAATATTTTGCGTATCATATCAATGTTCCCTCCATTGACAAGCATTTGTGCCTGTTGCAATAAGTTTTTTGTCTTTTGCGATATTCCAGTTGTTGAGAATAGTTTTACGACAACACCTTTTGCCTGTGTTTTCTTATCTACAGCCCTTGAGCCGTTGAGCTTTACGAAATACTGTTTGTAATACAGAGTGGCATTACGGCAAATTTTAGTCCAATTATCAGGCAACGGCACTGATGGTGTATTCTCATTTACACACAAATTCTCGATAAGGGAAATATCTGATATTACGCTCTGTTCATCATCCGTAACCTGTATTGCAAGCCGCCCATATTTCTCGCTTTGTATGAGGAAATAAGCCGTGCCTTCTCTTGATGATGCAATCTGCCAACCATCATTCTTGTTCTTTATCTGGGAATATCTTGCAGGATGATTTTCCCTGAATTGCCTGAGTTCATAGATGTATTTTTGCAATGGAGACTCCTCATCGTCAATGGCTCTGGATATTTCATGATACACAATCACCTCATCATCAGTGAAAATCTTGCTGTCTTCGCCAAAGAGAACATGGAATGACTGTATCTTCGTATGCGCCTTTTTTACAAGGTCAATCTGTTCATCACCTTGTGCACTTGGCAGGAAATTGTAAACGTAGATATATTTTGCAGTAGAACCGATACGGTTTACGCGTCCTATGCGCTGCATAAGCCGTGTGGAGTTCCATGGTGTGTCGTAGTTGAGGATTACGTTGGCTCGGTGCAGGTTGACACCCTCGCTAAGCACCTCTGTTGTGATAAGCACATCGTAATCATCTTTCTGTGTACCTGTGTAGTTGTCATCGAAATTCTCTATTATCGTTTGCTCCCGCTCATCACGGTTGGCTGCTGGTACGGCAAGTACCCGGTAT
>JAJPYV010000424.1 GCA_021204735.1 Prevotella sp. | reverse complement strand
TAATCTCCCAAAGTTTTGTCCTCCAAAGCATTCAGCAGGCTGAACGGATTATACATTCCCACCGTATTGGGAGCGAAATGATAGCCATCGTATTTTTCCTTCAGTTTTGCGTATGCATCTTCACAGCTCATGGAATTATCTTCTGCAAGCTCCTTTATGGAATCATTGAAGTATGTATGCAACTCCTTTTCAGATATACCACAGATATCCGCATAACGTTTGTTGAAAGTAATGTCTTTTAAGTTGTTCAGGTCACTGAACACACTCAGACGGCTGAATTTCGATACCCCTGTCAAAAATGCAAAACGGATATACTCATCCTGCGTCTTCAATACAGAGTATATTGACTTCAGCGTGGAGCGGAATTTCTCCTGCAGTTCCTCGTCATCTATCGCCGTGAGTATCGGCTTGTCGTACTCGTCAACCAGTATCACCACTTTCTCGCCTTTCTTCTCGTAAGCACGACGTACAATATTCTTGAAACGCGTCTCAAATGGTTTTCCGACAGTTGACACACCATAAATTTCATCCCATTCATCAAATGTGTCTTTCAAATTCCTTTCCAAATTATCCAATGTGTCGTATTTCCCAGTATTCAAATCCAAATACAACACAGGATATTCCTTCCACTCATGCTCCAACTGTTCTATCGCCAGACCTTTGAACAAATCCTTCCTGCCCTCAAAATATGCACGCATCGTGGAAACCAACAACGATTTCCCGAAACGGCGCGGACGCGACATAAAATAGCAGCTTCCCGTTGACGTAAGCTCGTACATACGCGCTGTCTTGTCAACGTAAACATAACCGAACTCACGCAGCTTCTTAAATCCCTGTATTCCTATCGGATACCTCATACTCCCTGAAATTTTCTGCTAAATTAATGATTATTTGTGAATATTGCCATATTCTCAAGCAAAAATGAACTTTTAATTTTTAACTGCGCTTGCGCCCTGCATTGTTTTTCTACTAACTATTCAAGTTTTCCCCCTAAATTAACGATTATGTCTAATGTCATCGATGTCACCAAAAATGTCACCAATGTCATCAAAGAAATTACCAATGAAATATCTGATTATCAATGTTTTATTGTAGATTAAAGAAATTTAAAATATGAATAATGTCACCAATAAATGTCACCAATGGCACAAAAGATGTCACAAAAGAAATATGCAAATATTGCAATATAACTACTTGATTACCAATACTTTATTTTTTCTTTTAGCACTAAAAATAATACTTAAAAATATCTCAAATGGCACAAAAGATGGCACAAAAGATGGCACAAAAGAATTTTGCTAATGGCACAAAGTATTTCCTGCCTGTTTACGTTTCTAACGATTCTTGAATTTTATCGAGAGCGCAAAATATTCCTTCTATTTTCTTAACAATGCGTTGTTGCTCTGAAAGAGGTGGTAGGTATAAAGGAATGGAAAGATATTTATCAAGAATTAGATTATGCAAACCTGTCGTTTGAGTTTGCATCAACCTCATTCCTCCTTGCTGATATATTGACATAATATAATAATACAAATATTTACTTGTAATAATATCTTTATTTTTTATTCTTAAGACCATCGTAAAGTTACTAAAAGAGAATACACCATTTTTTCCTTCGTAAAGAACTGCTCTTCCAACGGGATTATTGTCACTACCACCTGATTTTTCAACTATCAAATCTCCATCCATTAGATATCGTTTAGAGAATGAGCTCTGTTCTACATCAATATATTCAATTTTTGAATAGTCTATTTTAAAATCTTTAGTAAAATTCGCATTTCTAATGACTCCAATTTTTAAAAAAGGTTTTTTCTTTCCTTTCCACAAACCATTTATGTTATTACATATAGTTCTAATAGTTGTAATACTCCATCCTTTCGGGATCTTCTCATATTGCCCCTTATCACAAGGAGTGAAATTGGGGTTTATGCGTTTTAATAATTCTATGGCAGGTTCATCATTTGGGTCTTGCGGCACGAGTTTGCCCTGAATGGCAAGATTTAAAATTTTTGTCTTAGCCTGACTGATATAATTTTGTATATTGGTTTTACTTTTTTCTATTTGGTCAATTAACGCAAACCAACGATTAATCTCGGCAACAATACGTTGTTGCTCGGAGAGAGGTGGAAGTGGTATTAATATCTCAGAAAATTTACTCTTGTTTATAATTGGTAGAGTAGTTGCAGATGCATTTTTAATCATAAAATTCTGAAAGTAGTTGGATATACAAATAAAATATACAAGTTCAGGGAGAATCAACTCCTTTGGTATTATTGCATTTATTTGTTGATTACATGTTCCAACTCTTTTTATTAATCCTGTTTTACCAATTGTACCTATGCAAGTTACAAGAATAGTATTTTTTGGAAGTTGTCTAGCCTTTTCAAAACCAATTTTTGACAAATTGTCATAAGCGATAATTGTATTTATTCCTTGTTCTAAATCTGTGGGTTTATAAAAAGGATATTCATTTCCATAATATGACAAATTCTCTTTTGAGGGAGTATTCCCTGTTACGACTTCTCCAATATCATCTATTCTACACCACCTCCAACATTTTGGTATTTCAAATGGTCCATTCTCATAATTTGTCTTATCAGCAGAAATTTTACTTTTATTATTGCGCTTTATTTTACCTTCTTTGATGAGCCGATCTTTATCTGCACGGATTTTTTCAAGCAATACGGATGCAGGCTCATCATTAGGGTCTTGCGGCACGAGTTTTCCATGAATGGCAAGGTCAAGAATTTTCTGGCGTAATAGTTTTGTATTCATAATTATTCCTCTTCTATGTTTGCCAACAAGTTCTGTAATTCTGCCACAGCATTACTGATATTATTGCTATCCTCTTGGATAGAAGTCATTAATTCAGCAAGGGATAAATCCTCTTGAGTATCATCTTTTTTCATCCAAGTAATGTCAAGACTGGTTTTGTCGCGTGATATGATTTCATCGTATGTAAATTTGCGCCATCGACCATTTGGATTAGTCTCTGCATTGTATGTCTCTACTCGATTGGAGATATTATCAGCACAGAAACAATTAACGAAGTCATCAAGATGATGGCGTTCCAGTTTGTTTGTAGCCAAAGTATGTTTTACATCAGTGCGATAGTCATAATACCATATTTCTTTTGTAGGTTGTCCTTTTGTAAAAAACAGAACATTCGCCTTTACGCCTTGCGCATAGAAAATGCCAGTGGGTAAGCGAAGAATTGTATGCAGATTAAAGTCAGTCAATAATCTTTTGCGGATAGTCTCGCCGGCATTTCCTTCAAAGAGAACATTATCCGGCAAAACAACAGCCGCCCGTCCACCGTCTTTAAGCATCAACATAATATGCTGTAGAAAATTCAACTGGTTGTTTTTTGTCTCGACGTAAAAGTCATTGCGGTTAATGTCCACAGATCCTGATGGCCGTGTTCCAAAGGGCGGATTGGCGAGAATAACATCTACTAACGTGCTTGGCTCTTTCTCCAATGAATCCTCACAAACAATAGGACTGCGTTCTGTTCCTATGCCATGTAAATAGAGATTCATGGATGCCAAAGTTACTACAAGAGGAGTGTTGTCAACCCCATGCAGAGCCTTATTGTTTAGAAATTCAAGCTTTTCCTTGTCCGAAGTCTGTTTTTTCATATAATCGTAAGCCGCAAGAAGGAAACCGCCAGTGCCGCAAGCCGGGTCGCAAATTGTCTCGCCAACTTGTGGGCGGACGCAGTCTATAATTGCTTTTATGAGAGGGCGGGGCGTGAAATATTGTCCAGCCCCACTTTTCTTGTCCTGCCCGTTTTTCTCCAATATACTCTCATAGATTTCACCTTTCACATCCCTATCCATTTCGAGCCAATTCTCATTATTTATCAAGTTTATGACTTTCTTCAGATAAACAGGCTTGTCTATTTTATTTTGGGCTTTTGTAAAAATGGTGCCGATTAAATTATCCTGGTTGCTGAGTATTTTCAATGTCTGTTCATAGTGGGCAACGAGATCAAGTCCAACAAGTTCCACCAAGTCTTTCCATTGATAACCTTCGGGTAAAGCAGATTCCACTTCGAATATTTCCACATTCTCATTATCCATTTTTAGAAAAAGAAGATAAGTCAATTGCGTGATATAGTCAGTAAACCCAATTCCTTGACCTGCTAACGTATCTGCTAAACTCTTTATTCTATTTGCTAATGACTGTTCTTTCAATAAATTGTTTGCCATATTATGTTAAGCGTTTTTCTTTAAGACTATGAAATTATATAATGAAAATAAAGCGGCATTAGCATTTTGCATATTTCCGAATGAACCTATCAGTCGGGCTGCCTCATTAAGGTCTGTCTTACGGATATCCCTTACTGTACATGCACCATTACAAGCTATGTATTCCACCACCTGACTAATCACTTCTCTTTGATGGTCGGTAATGTTCATCTGCTTGCGGCCATACCACAGATTGAAATACTTTCGTGCCGTAGGGTATGCACTTTCCAACTTTTCAATTTGGGAATAGGCAAAGCGGACAAGTTGGATAATATTTGTGATAGCCTCGGTTTCTTTCTTTGATTCTGCTCTTATTACTTTATCGGGATTTAGAACGGCATAATAGTTCCACAACAGACGTTGTGAAAAATTGTTGTTCTCCTTAATCAGTTTTTTCTCTAAATCCTGCAACATCTCATAGTTGATAGGTTTGAGCTCATTATTATAAAGAATACGTAAAGCCTCTATCTCATCGGCATGAGAACGGCAATATTCCTCAAAAGCCTTTGTAGTGTCTCTTGCTTCTTCTTTTGAGAAACCCTGCGATATAAGTTCGTCTTCCCCAGGAATTAATGTAGTAACAAATCCTGCTGCCAAAGTTAAGATATATTCACGGACTTCTGCATGGTTGGTTATGGGTGCGACTAAACTTTTACGCTCAGTGTTTGGCTCATTTATATCATTATAAGGTGGCAGTTTGCTGGATTCCAAAGCGGCATAAATCTGTCTTGCAATTTCATCCATTTTAATATGAGCCAATTTTTCAAATTCCTCACGCTGAGAGGCGTTTGCCTTATTATATAAGCGTGCCAATGTACCGGCAAGACGCTTTAAATAAGAGTCGGGCAAATTGCCATGGGTGATAAGCTCTAACAGTTTTTTTAGCGTTAAGACTGGTTCTCTTGGTCCTTCGCTTGGGCCAGTGATAGACATCGTATGTTCAGTAACGCCAACGGCATCGACAAGAAAGAAACAATCTTTACTGATAGCGTTGGGAGTTACATTCCTCAACTGCTCATCCGCTATGGTACGGACGCCCCGTCCTTTCATTTGGGTATAGAGAGTTGCTGATTCAACATCTCGCATAAACATCACCACTTCCAATGGTTTTATATCAGTACCGGTAGCGACAAGTGTACAAGTAACCGCAATGCGGAAATCTTTGTCGTTGCGGAACTTGCGTATCAGTTCGTTACTATCACCAGAGGAGTAGGTTATCTTTTGTACGAAGTTGTCATCTTCCCGCTCAAAAACCTCTTTTGCGATTTTCACAATATTTGAAGCGTGGTTCTCGTTAAGAGCGAAAATCAGGGTTTTAGGAAGGTAATCAAAGTTGACTTCTCTCTGCGGGTCATTGAACATTTCCGTATAAACAGTATTCTTATATGTTTGCAGAATGAGTTTTATCTGAGCAGGATTGATAATGCTTCTGTTCAACTCTCTATTACTGTAGTTTCTTGTCTCTGTTGCCTTAACAACCTTTATTTCTCCGGTATATCGTGTTTCTTCTTCAGTTTTTTGTCCTTCAAGAATAGCACCACCACTCTCTGTTACTTTTGTCTTGATGCGGTAAACTCTGCAATCCACATTCACACCGTCAATAATGGATTGTTCCAAAGTGTAGTTTGCAACTCTGTTGTTGTCAAAGAAGGCTATTGTTTCAATTATAGGAGTCGCTGTCAAACCGATAAATCTTGCTTCGTCGAAATATTCCAATACCTTTCTCCAATTACCATAAATACTGCGATGGCACTCATCAATTATGATAAGGTCAAAAAAGTCGTGCGGTAATTTCGGGTTTTCGGGCAATTCTACAATATTGTCAGCAGTATCTTGGTCATCTTCATCATTATCGTATATTGTCTCTCCTTTCAACAGCGAAAAAAGTCGTTGTATAGTAGATATTACAACATTGCTGTCAGAAGGGACATCTGCCGATTTCAAACGGTTTACGGTAAATATCGTATTGAATGCGTCTCCGTTTTCTGTCAGGCGGAAAGTTCCAAATTCATTTTCTGCCTGCTTGCCAAGATTATTGCGGTCAACCAAGAACAGCCCTCTGCGCATCTTAGTATAACTAAGCATACGATAAGCGGCAAGGCAAGCAGTATAAGTTTTCCCCGCACCGGTTGCCAAAACCATCAGTGCCCGTTTCTTTCCAGAACGGAAACTGCTTTCTAATTCTTTAATCGCCTCATATTGGCAATTACGGAGACCTTTCGGGCGTAATTCAGGAAGCCCTGCAAAGAAGTCTGGTATATTAAGTAGTTTTACAATTTCTTTTGGTGTTAATATACGGTTTATCTCCTCCCAATTAGAATCTTCTTTGCGAAAATCTAAATAAGATACTTTTTTCCCATTTGATTTGAAGAGAATAGGCAACGGTCTTTGCCAAGCCTGATAAATAGGAGGAACATTTTTTGCGTATGTGGCAACTTGATTGCTTACGTGCCTATCATCAATATCCACTTCCTCACGTTTAGCTTCGAGTACACCAACAGCCTTACCACCAATGAAAAGAAAATAATCGGCTTCAAGATTTCCGTTAAGAAGTCCCTCACGAATGGCAACAGCATTGTCATCCGCTTGAAATTCTTCGCGGCTCACCACTTTCCAACCGGCTTCTTTGAACATCCGGTCAATTTTTACTCTTGCCTTTTCTTCTGGTGTCATGGTATGCTTTTATCTTTTCTCATGCCAATTGTTATATCAGCAGTAGTTTGCTGTTAGATTAGTAGTATTGTTTATATTAGACAATATTCCTATTTTCTTGCATATTGATGTAATACAACATTGACATGGTTGTTTGCTACTTAACAAGAGATTTTGAATTCTA
>JAJPYV010000169.1 GCA_021204735.1 Prevotella sp. | reverse complement strand
AAGAACTTCAACAAAGACTGTGGTGTACAACTTGGTCTTGACTTGATGGAATATAGAGCAGATCAGAGAGAAGCTCTCTTGGATTTCTCAGAAGAAATAGATAATCAAGAGAAATATCTTTGTGCTGCTAAAGTGAGGATGGAAGAGGATATGCCACACTATTCTGATGCCAATATGACAATGCGCTTAAGTTACGGACAGGTAGGAGGCTTTACCTTAAACGGAAAACCCTCTGGCTACTACACCACAGCAGAAAGCATTATCGAGAAATTCGGTATGGGTGACAAAGAACCTGACTATTATGCAGAACCGATAATGAAAGAACTGCTTTCCGCAACCGACTTCGGCAAATATCAGGACAAGACAACAGGCAAAATGCAACTCTGTTTCCTCACCAACAACGACATCACAGGCGGCAACAGCGGTTCACCTATGTTCAATGGAAAAGGGGAATTGATTGGACTGGCATTCGACGGCAACTGGGACAGCTTGTCAAGCGACATCTATTTTGACAGCAACCTCGCACGTTGCATCGGTGTTGACATCCGTTATGTGCTCTTCATGATGGACAAGTGGGGACATGCTGAGCGACTGCTCAAAGAAATAAATGCTCCCGTTGGTCGCAAAATAAAAAATAAAAAATAAAAAATCGATGCGGCTAAAGCCGAATATGGGGAATTAAAAACTTATTGAAAACTGCTGTGGGAGACCTTGCTAACGAGGGTTATGCAATCATCTTTTATGGTAATAAGCCGTCGTTTGTATAGGTCGCCAACAGCTTTCTTGTAATTCTTCTTACTTACCTCAAACACCTTATAGATATCCTCTGCAGGGCTCTTGTCTGTCAAATTACATACTCCATCATGGTCTTTCAGATATTGCAACAAAACCTTGCTGACCTCAAGTGTCATTTGTCTGCCAGTAGGTTGCAAAGTAACGTCTATCTTACCATCCTCCCTTATCAAGTCGATATAGCCCTTCATCCTGTCACCAGTGTGTATCTCCTTGAAAATCTGCTCTTTGTAAACCAATCCAGGATAACTATTATCAATAATAACTTTGAATCCAAGTTCCGTTTTCTGCCAAATCAGTAGGTCAACTTCCTGACCATGAACATAATCTGGAATTTCCGAATTGAAATATCGTTCAACCTTTGCAGAGGCAACAACACGATAACTCTCATCGTCTATATGCACATGAACGATATAACCCTTACCCTTCTCCATTTTCATTTTCTGTTCACGGAAAGGACAGAACAAATCTTTCATCAGGCCCCAATCGAGAAATGCACCATATTCATTGACCCATGCAACCGTAAGGAAAGCAAAATCACCGACTTGTGCAAGGGGCTTTTGAGTGGTAGCGACAAGACGCTCATCCATATCAAGATAAAGGAATACATTCAACTCATCCCCAATCTTGCAGTCCTCGGGAACGTAACGGGATGGCAGAAGCACCTCACCTTCGTCACCGCCATCAAGGTACATTCCAAAATCCACCTCTTTAACAACTTTCATCAAGTTGTACTCGCCAAGTCTTATACCATCCATCTGCTATATATTATAAATTACAAAACATTTAGAAATAAACATCACTCCTGTATGTCTATGTTATGAACGTTATCTTCAACATCTTCAGTTTTAACATCGGTATTTTCAATCTCCACTTCAGAGTTTTCTTTTTCCTCGTCATTAATTACAAGTTTTCCATCGTTCATCGATATAGTACGGTCAGTGATATGAGCAAGATGCTCGTCATGCGTAACAATCACGAATGTCTGCCCGAACCTATCACGCAAGTCGAAGAACAACTGATGAAGTTCTTCCTTGTTTTTAGAATCAAGACTGCCAGATGGTTCGTCAGCAAGTATTACCAACGGATTATTTATCAAAGCACGAGCAACAGCAACTCGTTGTTTCTCACCACCAGAGAGTTCGTTAGGCTTATGCCCTGCCCTATCCGTTAGTTTCATAAAATCAAGCAATTCTTTTGCTCTTTTCCTCGCCTCACTGCGTGGAGTACCAGCTATAAAAGCGGGTATCATAATATTTTCAATCGCCGTAAATTCAGGGAGTAGTTGGTGAAACTGGAAAACGAAACCAATCTGACGGTTGCGAAACTCTGCCATCTTCTTACTGCTGAGTTTACGTACATCAGTGCCATCAATGATTATCTCACCACTGTCAGGACTGTCAAGAGTGCCTATTATCTGCAAAAGTGTTGTCTTGCCTGCGCCACTCGGACCAACAATACTCACTATCTCACCTTTATCAATATGCAAGTCAATTCCCTTGAGAACCTGTAACGACCCAAAACTCTTTGTTATTCCTTTTATATCAATCATTGCAATATATTTTCATTAAATGTATGATTTACTAAAGATCATCATCTAAACCTTAAATTTCTTTCTAAGCCATGCCATGAGAACATGGTATGCACTAAGTTGTTCTTGATGTTGCGGTGTTGCAAACGTCATAGCATCAGGAGAATCTCCAAACTGGTCAGGAAAAATTATCATAAGGTTCTTTCCCGAATAGAAACGGGTAAGTTCATCAGGCAACTTTTCTTGTGCTACCTTATAAGAGACCGTACCCTTACGAGCAGTAACAACCACAAAAAGTTCGTCATCGTTTACAGAGCTTGCTAATTTAGGCAACTCATTCCAATGCGCCAAAGGAGTATATTCCGCCCTTGCATTAGGATGCCTGTTTGATATGAACTGGCTGATACGTGTCATCGTGTCGTGACGGGCATGGAACTGTATTCTACATTCAAGATTCTCCGCAAGACGACACAACCGTTCGAGCCAACGGTAGAAACCAGGCTCAAACTCAGCTCTCGCTGGAGCCATAACCTGAATACGCCTCAAGGTGTTTAACGGTTGCGAGCATTGCACAATGATAATCTGGTTGTTCAAACCATTGAAAAGACTCTGAATAAATTGGCCCCAGAACTGTTTGGAGACATCCTTGTGGATATGCATACCCATTATTATTTCCGATGCCTGATATTCAGTGAAGGCATGTTTTATTCCATTGGCTATGTTTGTGGCAATCCTCACCTGCGTCTGAATCCTCACATCTGCAGCATTTGCCATGTCAGTCAACCTGCTAAGCAAAGCTTTCCCTTTTTCTTGCCAAATACGTCTATTTTCATCATCAAACACAACATTAAGTCCAATAAGTCCCCTATTCAATTTTTCATTGCGCATCATGATAGCCATATTAAGCAAAGTCTCTGCCGTCTCAGGATACTTAACTGGTATCAGAATTTTCTCGTCATCACCCTTATTCTCCTCGTCTTCTACAAGATTACTCTCATTAAGTACTATCGACTGCGAGGCTCTTTCAGTCATAAGCGAGCCAATCACACAAGTGAAGAGAATCATCAAAACAACACCGTTAAGCATCTCATCTGTCATAACGAACACTCCCTCGGACACCTTCAATTTCAGTCCGACCATAACGATAGCAATACCACCTGCTGCATGAGCGGCAGTCAATCCGAACATCATGCTGCCATGCACCACAGGAAGACGCAGGAACCACGACATAAGATATGCCACTATCGCCTTGCCAAGAGTACCAAAGAACACGAGACAGATTATTATCAACACGATATGCCATCCAGAGAAAAGAATACGCATATTGATAAGCATGCCCACACCGATAAGAAAATAAGGAATAAACAGAGCATTTCCGATAAATTCGATACGGTTCATTAGTGGAGAGACATGAGGAATATAACGGTTAAGTACCAAACCAGCTGCAAAAGCACCGAACACGCCCTCCATGCCAAGTATTTCAGTAACAGCCGCACTCAAAAACATGATTGCCATGATGAAAATATATTGCATTACGGCATCAGAATATTTACGCATAAAACGCCTTATCAACTTCGGCACAAAATAAAAAAGTGCCGCAAAAAAGATAGCGAATTTCAGAATGAAAAGCAACCAATAAACAAATCCCGTGTCATTATGAACTGTTCCGACGATTGCTGCTAACACCACGAGAGCCAATGTCAAAGAGAGCATTGACGCACCCACGCTCAACGTTACAGTGCTGTTCTTCTGTAAACCATACTTACACACTATCGGATATGCTATCAAAGTATTAGAACCGAGAATACTACCGAGCATGAGAGAAGCCAACATGCTGTAATGTAGGAAGTATAGACATGAGAAGAACACGAGAATAAACGGCACGAAAAAGGTAAGAAAACCAAACAACACCACTTTCAAACCATTGCTTTTGAGACCCTGCATGTCAATCTCAAGACCGGCAAGAAACATGATGTAATATAAGCCTACCTTACCGAAAAGTTCAAAACTGCTGTCACGTTCAAGTATATTGAGACCATATTGTCCTATGAGCACACCCGCCAACACCATTCCGATAATGTGCGGAATGCGCAACTTACCCATTATTATCGGCGCAATAAGGATAAGACACAACACAACGAAAAAAATCAGTGTTGGGTCTGTTATCGGAAAATAATGGGATAAACTCAGCATCTTTCAGTCTATTGAAGTTGGAAAATGTCTTTACACAATCGGCAACTATAAGACAATCCGAGTGCAGCAAAATTTACAATTATGTTGCAAAGATACAGCAAATTTTCGATTGTGTAAAACTATTAAAAAGTTATTTGCCACATTTGCATATTTTCCTTACTTTTGCAGTCAACTATACAACGTGGACATTTAAAAATACAATTCAAAGATAATAAAAGAGCAATATGAAAAACATCAAGATTATTATCACATTGGCAATAATGACATTTGGTTTTGCTAATACACATGCTCAAAAACGTTTGCTCGGTGGAGACATCTCACTATTGCCTTCCTACGAAGAGCAGGGAACTGTTTACAAGGATGCTTTTGGTAACGAAATAAAACTGTTGGAATACCTGAAAGACCAACAATGGAATGCCATAAGAGTACGTCTTTTCGTTGAACCAGAAAAAGCACCAGAAGAGAACAAAGGTGAAGGTGTATGTCAAGACCTTGAATACGTTACAAAATTCGGAAAGAGAATAAAAGAGGCAGGCTATCAATTCATGCTTGACTTCCATTACTCCGACACATGGGCAGACCCAGGAAAGCAATTCATGCCTGACAGGTGGAAAAACACAAAAAGGGAAGATTTGCCAGACAGTTTGTATGAATATACTAAATACTGTCTCAAAGTGATGGTTGATGCAGGAGCAACACCCGACTTGATACAAGTAGGCAATGAGATAACCAATGGTATGATGTGGCCAGCGGCAAAAGTTGACCCACAGGGAACAGAAAACTGGGATTTGTTGCTAAAACTGTTGAAAAACGGTTCAAAGGCTTGTCGCGAAATATGTCCCAATGCGAAAATTATAATTCATACTGAAAAGGCTGGAGAGTGGGATAAGACAAAGGCATACTATGAAAACCTGCGAACTCTGGACTACGACATAATTGGACTTAGTTACTATCCGATTTGGCACAAGGCAGTAGGTGTTTTGGCAGCAACGATAGATTCCCTTAACGTTGATTTCCCCGACAAGGAAGTGATGGTTGTTGAAACAGCGATGTATTTCTCTCATGAGAATGACAAATGGTCAAAGAGTGATGAATATTCCGAATTTTACCCAATAAGTGCTGAAGGGCAACGAATTTTCACTCATGAGTTAGTTTCAGAATTACGTCGCCATCCTAATGTTACAGGACTATTTTGGTGGTATCCAGAAGAGAACGCATTCGGCAACAAGGTTACTGAAGGTTGGCTAAACAGAGGACTGTTTGACAACCACACAGGTAAGGTACTGCCAGCCATGAGAGAGTTCAGCAAATTTATGGATGAATGATTAAAAAAAGCATACGACTGTCAAGAAATAAGATGAAAAATTGTAATTTTGCAGTCCGTAAAAACATACTTGAATTTTCAAGGTGCAAGCATAAATATGGATTTTAACCAATAATTAATAAGGAATAATGAAAGTAGCGATTGTTGGAGCAAGCGGAGCGGTAGGACAAGAGTTTCTGCGAGTGCTCGCTGAGAGAAATTTTCCGATGGATGACTTGGTATTGTTCGGCTCAAAGCGTTCTGCAGGCAGGAAATACACATTCAAGGGCAAGGAATATGAGGTAAAACTATTGCAGCACAATGATGATTTCAAAGGCATAGACATTGCTTTCACATCTGCAGGAGCAGGCACATCGAAAGAATTTGCTACTGATATAACAAAATACGGAGCTGTGATGATAGACAATTCCAGTGCTTTCCGTATGGACAATGACGTACCATTGGTAGTACCTGAGTGTAATGCGGAGGATGCCCTTAACCGTCCACGTGGCATAATCGCAAATCCAAACTGCACCACGATAATGATGGTAGTGGTATTGCAACCTCTTGAGAAACTTAGTCATATCAAGCGTATTCACGTTGCGAGTTACCAAAGTGCAAGTGGTGCCGGTGCTGCTGCAATGGAAGAATTGCAACAGCAATATAAGGAAATTGTTAATGGCGAGAAAGTAACAATTAGTAAATTTCCTCACCAGTTGGCATATAATGTTATTCCACAGATTGATGTTTTCCAACCAAACGGTTACACAAAAGAGGAGATGAAGATGTTCAACGAAACACAGAAAATAATGCACAGCGATGTAAAATGCTCAGCAACATGTGTTCGTGTATCCTCACTCCGCTCCCACTCTGAGTCAGTATGGATAGAGACAGAACGCCCAATAAGTGTAGAGGAGGCACAAAGGGCCTTGGCGGATGCTCCTGGTGTAACATTGCATGACGACCCTTCAAATCTCGTTTATCCAATGCCTCTCGACACTGCTGGCAAGGACGATGTTTTCGTCGGACGTATCAGGAAGGATATTTCTAATGAAAATGGACTAACACTGTGGCTAAGCGGTGACCAGATACGTAAGGGCGCGGCACTTAACGCGGTGCAAATTGCGGAATACCTGATAAGAATTAAGAGTTAAGAATTAGTTTATCCACTTGTAGGTATTTCCTCGGGGTAAAAAACATAAACGCGATAGACACAAAAAATCCATGCTTTTCTACGGCATGGATTTTCTGTAAAAAACGGCGGCTACCT
>JAJPYV010000045.1 GCA_021204735.1 Prevotella sp. | reverse complement strand
ATATACTTTATCACACCTTTGAAACCTTACCCCCAATAATTATCGGGTGAGCCGTTTTATAAGAAGTATCACCACTCTTGTGTCTCGCGTTGTGGTTTGCTTTCAGAATATGTAACTTTGGAACATTGATAACAACTCAAAAACATCAAAAAAACCGGCCCATCTTCACAGATAGGCCGGCCATGTGAGTATAGATTTTCAAACTATCAAAATGAATCTTCAATTTTTATCAATCACTTTGCTGCGGCAAATATAATCATTTATTTTTAATCAGAACGTATAACCTATGGAAAATGTTATCTGAGAATAATTGCTGTTGTCCTCGAACCAGTCGCGTGTCTGGTACTTGTAGCCGAACTCAAGGAACAACGTCCCTATATCCAACGGGAAATCGACGCCTAATGCAGGCTTGAAATAGAACCCGAGGTCGTTCTCCTTGGCGTAGTCCGAGCAGGCGAAGAAGAAAGCGTAACCCAAGTCAATGCCGAAGTAAGGGGAGATGCCGTGGCTGATGAAATTAAACTTACCGTTCACGAATACGGGTATCTGCATGGCCGATTCCTTATAGTCGTCGCCAAACATGTTCTGCTCATATACCAAGTAGTTGTATGAAACGCCAGTGCCTAGGCCGATGCGGGTGTACTCGTTGAACCGGTAGCCGGCCAGAAGCTCCAGCCCCGCCGAGTTGTTTTTGAAGCCGTCCACACCAAGGTCGAAGCCTACCTTGATTTGCGGCTCGAAACCTCTTGTCCTCTGCTGTGCGCTCATGGAGATCATGCAGCCGAACAGCAGTGCGATGAATAAAAAGTACCTTCTCATAATGTGATGTTTTAAAAAGTGATTAATCGCGGTAAATGAATGCATCATAATATATTCAACATATAGTATTATAGAACATATACTCAGCATAAAAAAGGCCATCTTCGCTGGCGGCTTTCCCGTTTTCATTTAAGTTACTTCTATCAAGTTACCAAAGTTGTCGCTTCAATTACTGATAATTCCTGATAAAACGCATACAAATATACTGATTAATCCTATGGGAACAAAATCTGTAGCTCTGTTTTCAATTCATTAGCGATGGCTTTTTCACTTCCACTTCCGGCTCGCGTAATCAGGCAACCCACATGTTTACGATGTTCATCGAACAACCGATGCCTGCGAATGTTTTCATATAGGTAATTTTTTCGGTGTATATTGTTCTTATTAAAAAAAATGTATCTTTGCCGTTGAAGATTGGCTGCGCCACTCACACGTCGGCTCGAAAGAGTGCAGGCATACGGGGGGGGGGATTGTCAATCTTTTATTGTTTCTTTTATCTTCATGGTGTACATTCTGGGGCCGAAAAAGGCTCGGTGTACACGCCCTGTGCTCCCTTTGGAGCAACTATTATCAAGTTCAAAGCACTTTATTTTGATATTAATGCTTCAAAAGTTTGGAACTTAACATCAATTTTACGATTTTTGTACTCATCAAGTATCACAAAAAACTCCCACCGAAGCGGGAGTATAGGGATTTACCCTTCGGCCAAAGGCCTTATTGTGATAAGATGTAGAAAATCTTATGGTGCAAAGGTAAGCAAGATTTATATAAAAAGCAAATTCTAATAATCTTTTAAATAAAAAAGTATGATAGAGCGGATATTAGGCATTGATACCGGTACCAACAGTATAGGATGGTCTATCGTGGATTACGACAACGAGACAAGTGAGAACAAATATACCTTGATAGATAAAGGTGTGAATATCTTCCAAGAGGGTGTGAAGATTGAAAAGGGGATAGAATCATCCAAAGCGTCTGAACGTACCGGACACAGACGTTTGCGTATTGGTTATTGGCGGAGGAAAATCAGGAAAATAGCCTTGCTCACAATACTCATTGAAAACCGTCTATGTCCTCCGCTCTCACAAGAGGAATTAAAGAAATGGCGCTCAGAAAAGAAATATCCATTGAACGAAGACTTTATGGCTTGGCAACGCACGAATGAAGAAGAGCACAAGAATCCCTATTATTATCGAAATCTTTGCCTTACCCAGAAGTTAGACCTCTCAGACCCTGTCAACCGCTATATTCTGGGTCGGGCATTATACCATTTGAATCAAAGGCGTGGATTCCTTAGCAACCGAAAGGGAAACACCAAGGAAAGCGATGGAGCCGTCAAACAAGGTATCGACGAACTGACACAATCCATGCAAACGTGTGGAGTGGAATATTTAGGTCAATATTTCTATCAGTTATATGAAAGGAATGAAAAGATACGCACGCATTATACAAGCAGGTCGGCACATTACGAGAAAGAACTTTTGAAGATATGTGAGATGCAGGGCTTATCAGATGAATTGACAAAGAAATTGCATAGGACTATCATCACCCAGCGTCCACTGAAATCGCAAAAACACAGTGTGGGGAAATGCGTGTTTGAGCCCAAGAAACCAAGATGTCCTATCTCTCATCCGCTGTATGAACAATTCCGCATGTATTCCTTTATCAACAACATCAAGATGCAAGGGCCCCACGATGAGACCCTGCGCGAGTTAAATGATAAAGAGAAACAGTTGATAATACCACTTTTCTTACATAAATCTCGTAAAGTCTTCAAGTTTGAAGAGATAGCAAAAAGATTGGCCGGCAAAAAGACCACGTTTGGTTATTACAAGGATAAAACGGAATATGCATATCGTTTCAATTCCCAAATGGACACTTCGGTAAGCGGATGTCCGGTAATAGCCCAATTGTGCGATGTGTTTGAGGCTAAGGATAATGTCGATGATTGGCTTGAGACTGCTTGTGAAGTTTACACACTTGCCGCCGGGAAAAACCGCTATGAGATAATGAACGATATTTGGCACGTGTTGTTTTTCTTTGAGGATGAGGAGAAACTGAAAGCATTCGCCAAGGAGAAACTGCAAATGGACGATGAGCACGCCAAGATGTTCAGCAAGATTCAAATACCATCGGATTATGCTTCATTATCGCTCAAAGCCATAAGAAAGATTCTTCCATATATGAAACAATATGGCATGATTTATTCGCATGCGGTATTTATGGCTAATCTATCCAGCGTCATTAAGTGTGGAATTGACAGTGAAGCATTACTTCCTATGTTGCCCCGTGAGGATGCTGACGATATTGTGAAAGCATTTTACGAATATGATTCTTCAACGTCTGCATTACGTACCAGAGAAGAATATGTGAAACGATATGTCGTATTCAAATATAAACTTGATGAAGAGGGAGAACGTAAATTGAGTAATCTCTATCACCCATCAATGATAGAGACCTTCCCCAAGGTGCGCCAACAAACGGCTAACGGCTATTATCAACTTGGTTCGCCTCGAACGAACAGCATGCGTAATCCCATGGCGATGCACTCTTTGTTCCGCCTACGCCATGTTATCAATGCGTTGCTGAAAGAAGGAAAGATAGATGAAAATACAACCATACGCATTGAATTTGCACGTGAATTGAACGATTCGAATAAACGTGCGGCGATACGCAGCTGGCAGAAAGAGAATGAAAATACAAACAATACTTATTACAAGAATATCAAAGACCTTTGGGGCGAAAACTATGAGCCAACTGATACTGATGTATTGAAATACAGATTGTGGGAAGAACAGAAACACATCTGCCTATACACTGGTACACAAATAAATGTAGCCGACCTCTTTGACCCCAACAAGTTCGACATTGAGCATACCATACCACGCAGTGTGGGTGGAGATTCTACTGCTATGAACCTGACAATATGCGACAGCAAATATAACCGTGAGATAAAATGCACATCGTTACCGACACAATTGGCTAATCATCAAGAAATACTGGAAAGGATAGCCGATTGGAAGACGAAAATAGAAGAACTTGAAAAAGCGATTCGCAAGATTAGCACCAAAGGTATCAGTGATAAAGAGACAAAAGACAAAAACATCCAAAAACGTCATCAGCTGCAATTGGAACTTGAGTATTGGCGCGGTAAATATAACAGATTCACCATGATCGAAGTACCCGAAGGTTTTTCTCGGCGACAAGGAGTAGACATAAGTGTCATCTCCAAATATGCACGGCTGTACTTGAAATCACTCTTCCGTAATGTTTATATAGTGAAAGGTGTGGCTACATCCGAATTCAGAAAGATATGGGGATTACAAGAAGGGTATACAAAGAAACAACGTGTCAATCACTGTCACCACGCTATAGATGCCATCACCATTGCATGTATAGGAAAAGCGGAATATGACAAACTTGCCCAATATTATCATGATGAAGAACGTCATGAATGGGGAATGGACAATCGCCGCGCCGAGTTTCCAAAGCCGTGGAATACATTTACAGAAGACGTAAAACATATAGAGGATTCCTTGCTTGTCAGCCACTATACAGCCGATAACATGAGTAAGAGAACCAAAAAGAGAATCCGAATCGGAAAGTTTAATGGCAAATACATGCAGGGAGATACGGCGCGTGTGTCGTTGCATCAAGATACTTATTATGGAGCTATTGAACGTGGGGGAGAGATAAAATATGTTGTACGTAAGCCGCTGGTAAAATTGGAGGATAAAGATATAAACAATATTGTGGATGATGTTGTACGCAAGATAATTACAGATGCAAAAGCTGAACATGGAAGTCTAAAGAAGGCTATTGAAGCTGGTATATGGATGAATAAGGAGAAAGGTATAAAAATAAATAAGGTAAGAATATATGCCACACAAATAAAACGGCCATTGGAAATTAGGAAACAACGTGATATTTCACCAAAGGAATACAAGCATAGTTTCTACGTTGCCAACAACTCAAACTATATTATGGGCATTTATGTCGGTCAAGACAAGAAGGGGAAAGAGAAGCGAGATTTCGTTTTGGTTAATTGTTTGGAGGCTGTGAAATATTACAATGGCACGTCTATTAAAAATAGGGAAGAATTACTTCCATTGGTAAGTACTAATGGATACGAGCTAAAGTGGAAAATCCAAATTGGAACAATGGTTTTACTATATGAAAATACACCGAATGAAATATACAGCCTTGATAATAAAGAATTGTGTAAACGGCTATATAAGGTGAGTGGATTGTCGCATTTAGTAATCTCCAAATATAATTATGGTGTATTATCGTTAATATACCACCAAGAAGCAAGACCTTCCTCAGATGTATCTTTAAAAAATGGCATTTTCAGAAATTCTGAAATAACGAGGTCTGGGATAAGGTTATATCATACTCAATTCAATGCCTTGGTACAAGGTTGTGATTTCGAGATAAACGACTTAGGCCAAATAACATTTCTGAATAGATGATTAAGCAAACATTATTCTTCACTTCCCCAGTATTTCTATCGCTGAAGTACAACCAAATAATCATTCAATTAGAGAAAGATGAAGAGGTCGTGACAAGACCGATAGAAGATGTGGGTGTAGTGATAGTTGAGAATCAGATGGTGCGTTTTACCATTCCTCTATTAAATGCGCTTGCTGACAATAATGTCGCTGTGGTATTTTGTGATGTTAAGTGCATGCCCAATTCCATGTTGATGCCTCTTGAATCGAACGCTATACAACAAGAAGTCCAGAGATTCCAAATCGAGGCATCTCTACCAACAAAGAAACGTATTTGGAAGGAGATTATAGAGAGTAAAATACGGAATCAAGCAGCATTACTTGATATTTTAGGGCTTGATGGTAATGCGTTGAAACCATTTTATGCTAATGTATTGTCAGGCGACAGTGATAACCGCGAAGGATTAGCGGCCAAAGTGTATTGGCAACAGATGTATGGATTACAATTCAAACGCGACCGTGATGGCGAAGGAGTAAACAGTCTATTGAACTATGGTTATGCCATACTTCGTGCAGCTGTAACCCGTGCCTTGTTGGGATCAGGTTTGTTCCCGGCATTTGGTTTGTTCCATTGCAACCGTTACAATGCCTTCCCATTAGCCGATGATGTAATGGAACCTTATCGACCATTTGTCGATTACGCTGTAAACCAAATTGTGGAGTCTAATCCAAATACATGCTTGGATAAATATACGAAACAGACGTTAGTTAGCGTGTTGACCTGTGATGTGAAATTGAATGGGCAGATACGTCCGCTGCAAATAGCACTGTCCGCCACAACGGCATCTTTAGTCCGTGCTTTGAAAGATAACAAGGAAAAGATAGTTTATCCTACGTTTGTATGACAGAGCATAGACTTAATTCCTATCACATCATGTGGTTATTTGTGTTCTTTGACTTACCTGTTACAACGAAAAAAGAACGAAAGATTGCTACAGTTTTTCGGAAAGACTTATTGAAGGACGGCTTCGTGATGATGCAGTTCTCCGTGTATATCCGTCACTGTGCTTCTCATGAAAGCCTTGTTGTCCACAAGCGACGTATTAAAATGATAATGCCTGCAACCGGCAAAGTCAGTATGCTTGCTGTAACCGACAAACAGTATGGCGATATTGAAACAGTTTTTGGCAAATCTGCTAAAAAAGAGATAAGAACACCCATACAACTTGAATTTTTTTAATAACTTTGTATAGAATTAGACGTCAATATAACCACTTCGTATTGTAAGAAGTAAATGTATAAGGCTGGCATATAGCTGTTTAATTAGCATACGTTGTGGTTTGATGTAGAATAGAAAAGATATACAACAGAATTTCAAATTGTCTGCCATAATTGTAAGTTGTGGTTTGATGTAGAATAGAAAAGATATACAACCTCGGATCGTATTCGAGGCATTTCCCAATGTTGTGGTTTGATGTAGAATAGAAAAGATATACAACAAGTCCAATAAACCTTGCTTTCTGGGTAAGTTGTGGTTTGATGTAGAATAGAAAAGATATACAACTTTATAAATGAAAGACTATGAGCAACCCTGTTGGGGTTTGATGTAGAATTCAAAATATATACAACATCTTACCATAAAAAAAAAATATGGCTGTAGTTGTGGTTTGATGTAGAATAGAAAAGATATACAACTGGACTGCGACAAATGCGGTATGCACATCAGTTGTGGTTTGATGTAGAATAGAAAAGATATACAACAATTAGAAATAATGGAAATAAACCATTGCAGTTGTGGTTTGATGTAGAATAGAAAAGATATACAACCAGATGGAAAAGATTTAGTCAAATAATAATGTTGT
>JAJPYV010000342.1 GCA_021204735.1 Prevotella sp. | reverse complement strand
CCTAATCGCTTTTATGTTAGATTTTTATTCAATTATCTCAAGTTTCTGACACTACACCCGAAGTCCGTATCAGCTTTCTATCTTTTTTTGATGTACCATCCGTTGATTGTGGAAATTAACGTTACATTGAAGCGATATATCTTATTGCGCTGAATATCGATAGGTGTTGCTTCTGATGTTCCATCCTCAGAAAAATATAAATTAAATGAATTATCCGAAGAATTAGCAATTATGCCATCGTCCAACTCAACTCTGTAATAAGAACCGATATTATTTTCTAACTCAAGCTCTATGTAACAATTGTCTTCACTTGAAGCGATGTTGCTATATTCTGGTATATATGCCACCCAAGTACCCTCATCGCTTTGGTACAAATCGAGAACACGTTCATTCTGTTCTGAATCGTTACTACCACTTACGAGATGCAATGAGTTAACGAAATAAATATCACCATCATCTCCCTGTCCGTAATCATCTTGTGAATATATCCCTGTTGGTGCGCAATAACCTGTCTTATTGTAATGATAAATCTTTGCGGATTTTATAGTCTCATAATAATCGGCTCTGGTTATACTCTTGTCTATTACTTCTACTTTTGCCATTGCCCTCAACAATGTTATTGAACCGTCCAAAGTCGTTCCGTTATCGCTATCAAAAGTAACACCCGTATATGAATGAACACCATAGAAAGGTATGGATGGAACGGTCTCAAATGTTGTAGGACAAGTAAACACAGCCGTGGTTGCGCTACAGATATTATCTATCGTGGTTGAACCTTCAACCAAAGAAGGATAAGTATCCCAGTTGGCAAGTACCACAATCTTGAAACTACTGCCTAATTTCTTTATTGTAGAAGCATCCACTTTTCCTGATACTGAATAGGATGTGTTTTCTTCATCCGATGAAGTAAAATTGTTTGCGCTGAATGTGGCGATATACTTGTTGTCACTGTCAAAGAAATAGATTCCGTAATTGTTGATCGCATTCTCCTCGCTGCTGCCAACTTCCGTTGACCGTGTTCTATCTGCTCTCGTCAGACTTTGAAGCGATAAATTGAAATGCAGATTAACTGATTTTTCAGCTTCCTCCATCACATTATCTTCATTCTCCTCATAATCACTTGAGCATGAGTTTAACGATAAAGAACCCGCAGCGACCAAAGTGAATAATAGTGCTGTTGGAAATATTTGTAAAATAATTTGTCTTATCTTCATATATTCATAAATTAATATATCTTTATGACGCAAAATAAATGCCATTATCTTTTTTTACTGTGCCATTCAGATACCGATGCATCCCAGTCTCCTGCTTCCAACATGTAGATTTTCGGGAATTTCACTGCAAAACGGTAAAGGTGGTTACGCTTTAGGTCACGATCTGTATTGGTCACGACATTCCCATCTTCATCATAATCACAGAAATACAATTTATATGGATTTGATAGGTACTCGGTATAGTCGTAATCGTTTACCTCATCACCATCCTTGTCTCCAACGCATTCCGCCATAATCTCTATGTAGCATTTATCCACATCATCATCTGTATTGGAATATTCAGGTACGTAAGCTATCCACTTGTCAGTTTCCTCATCATAATACATATCGAGGATACCAGTCTCTGCCTCTTGTGTATCATTGGCGCCACCTATGAGATTGATCTCTGTTGAATATCCATCCTCATCCAAATCATCTTCTGAATTTACACCAGAAGGCGCACAATAACCCTGTGAGTTGTAATGGATTATCTTTGCGGACTTTATAGTAGGATAATACAAAGCTCTGGTAGCGGATTTTGTATTGTCGGCTACCTCTATCTTTGCCATGGCTTTCAGCATAGTAATATTATCAGTCAAAGTCGTGGGCACGCCATGTGAAAAAACAATATCCGAGTACGAGTGAACTCCGTAAACAGGTATTTTTATATTTTGAAATTCTTCCTCTGAAGTTATTTTAGGGCAATCAAACTTAGCAGTAAAATCAGTGGTCGAAACATTACCAGAACAAATATCTGCAATTGTTGTTGAATATGTCAAATCATCATCATCAGGATAAGTGTCCCAATTTCCAATGACAACGATATTGAATTTATTATTATATATCGTAGATAATGAATCTACAAAGGTCTTGCGCAGCGTTCCTGATACTGAATATGTGACATTATCTTCGGTGGAGAAATCATTTGGGTAAAATGAAGCGATATACGTGTCATCTTCACTGTTGAAGAAATATATCCTGTAACTGCTTATATTGTTCTCAATACTTGTAGCATCTACGTAACCGTCCCCTAATGTACTTCGTGTGGCAGCGAGTTTGAAATTCAATGTAACTTGTGAAGAATCATTCAGATTGTTCTGCAAGTCTGCCCCGTCAATATCATCACTTGTGCAAGATGTGAAAGAAAATGACATAATAGCTGCCGACAGACACAGCACTGCCGTTGGCAAGAAATACAGAGAGCGGTTTCCCGACTTACTGAAAATACAGAGTGTTGTTTTCTTTCCCATAGTCATCATTCTTTATATTACAAGTCACTTTCTTGAAGTATCACCTTCCAAGAGTTGATATAGATGTATGCATTCATCCATTGAGAACCTTCTGAAAGGAAGAACACCATATCGTACTCATCCTGACGGTCGAGAAACTCCTGGTCATCCATGTCGCCATTGTAGAAGTCCTTTACCATTAGGGCATATTCAATCAAAGGTATTGAGAATACTGTCTCTCCGGTTTCGTTGTTGGTTACGGTAAGACGTGTGTCCTGACCTTTCACCAAACGGGCGGTGGTCAGTTCGGCAAGCACTGCCTCGTAATCGGTACTTGTATCATCTCCTACTCCTGCCTCTCCAAGTCCTGTATGCCATGCGTAGTAGGTAAGTTGCTCATCGGCAATAAGATTGTTGTCCCAGTCCATCTTGCCGTTGCTGTCTGTGATTTTGAAAGTGAACTTGCTTGCGTCTATTGTCTCACCCGACAACTGCTGGAGCACTACTCTGATACTATTAGTGTTCTTTACCAATGGCATGGTATATTCGTAAGTGCCTGGCTTGTCGGTGAACACCTGACTTGCCACATACCCATGATACAGTCGGTCAATGTCTGTGTCGATATATGCGGCGCCATTGGCATCATAACTGCGGTTTAGCGTACATGTAAGACTGGTATATACGTTTGTAGATGGTATCGTGAATGAACCTTTGTCAGTAGTTCCGCACCATGCAAGCATACTGTACGTTCCAGGTTCAATGTCAACATCCATTGTATAGCCCTCAACGGATAGGGCATCACCCGATTCTGTCTTCTGCCATACTATGTTGCCAGATGCGTCTATCAGGTACAGGGTTACACTACTGACTTCATGGGAAAAAGCATCGGCGTATTTCATATTGTAGTCATAGCGGAACTTTACCTTGTAGTTAACTGAACAGTCTCCTTCTCCATCATAAATCACGCTGTCACAGGCGCACAGCATAATGCAACTTATAGCAGCCGTCAGCAGACATGTCGTTGCTGTCCTTAGTTTTGACTTTATATTCATAGTTTATTGTTTTTCTCCTTTTTATCAAGTAAATCTTAGTGAGAGGTTGTAATATCTATATCTGTTACTGACCATAGATTGGATGTAGAGGTATCTACCCCACTGTTTTCCTCATCACCACTGTTTTCTCCTGTTATATCTATATAATCACCATCCAATTGTTTGGAATAGTCAACATATTCATCATGTAGTTTCCAAGGTAGAGATGATATATTAAAAGTCAAATTGTAATCTGTATCAGTCGGTACTATAACCTCATCTTCATCAGTAATCGGTGTACCCAAACCGGATAAAGAATTGATAGTTATGGTATAATGATAGTTGCGGACAACACCGTATTCACCTTCTAAAAAAGTGTCGTCATCAGATTCTGGCTGGTTAACGTGCTTTATCGGAATATTATAATACATCAGTCCATTGGTATAGCCTGAAAGGTCAAGTGCATTGCCTTTCGCATCACATGCCAACGCCTTTATAAGTACACTGGTTATAGCCGTTGATTCGGCATCTTGTATCACGCCCCCTTCTCCTACAGTATTTGTGTTCTCTGGACAATAGCCACTGCCTGGTATTGAGATAAGATTGTCTTTTAGATTGACATATTCAAGATAATCGTTTAACCATGTTTCATAACTTGCTTCATCTGTTGGTGTATTTCCTTTATCATTCCCTTCCTTAATATTTGATTCTGGATAATCGGAATCCGTCAAGCCATAGTTAAATGACTTGCCCCAATAGCAGCGATAATTGTCTGCATCGTTCCAATCTGTCCATGGATTATTGTCATCCCAATTTGGATCTATGTTTTTGAACATATACGACTGTCTCGCAACGGCATTTATTTTCCAACCCAAAAACTCTACGTAGCGGTCATTGCCTATACTATATAAGGTACGAGTTGTGCCATCATCGTTTTTAATCGTTATATTGTCGTTTGAATTTTTCAATTCACTGTCAACATCCACCGTAACCTTTGCAGCGAGACGCTCAACGTAAATGTTAACTTTAGGATTGATATTACTCAAATCAGACGCCGTTCCTTCAAAAAAGTCAGTTTCTTTTATTTGTGTTACAAAATCATAATTTGTGCTTGCACCTGAATAAGTTGATGTTGTCATCACGAAACTACCCGTACTACCAATACCTGAATTTTCTCCTCCTGACATTAACAATTGCATATCTTTGAGGTCTGTAGAATATTGAAAGTCAGTAGGTTGATTTAATACTGTCACGAGATATTTAGGATAAGAAACACCTGTCAAACCTTTCAATACCACCAATGTACCACTCTCAAGTTCGGTGTTGTCAGAACCATCATACCAATCATCAGATGAAGGGTCTATCTCACCCCTTACTATGAACTTACCATCCTCGTCGTAAAAATAGAAGTGTGCGTCGCCAACGGCATTTTCTGTGTTATTAGATGCAGCTACCAACAATGGTTTTCCTGCATCATCCGTGATGTTTACCACCAAATATGCCACATCGCTATCGATAACGTTACCACATGTGTCATCCAATGGCTCGTCAAACGAACAAGCACACAATGACAATAGAATAACACATGTTAGCACGTATCTCGCAACTGCCATGAATTTCAGTAACCTTCCTTCTATTTTATATGACATTATCATCTTGTCACAGACTTTTCATCTGTTGTAATGTTTCAATTTAAATTTAAAGACCGAAGTCCTTGTTTTGTCCTATTTTCTTCCATTCCCGGAACGTGCAGGACAATGCACTTTTCATATCCCCCATATACGCATTTCTGCCACATTTTAAGTCCACTTCGGGGAAAATTTATGGATCTGTGTCTTTTATTTATAAATCCAGTCAGGCGGAAAATCCGCCTGACTGGAGAATGTCTATGTGAATTATAAATCAGCACCCTGGTCAACCTCATTCCACGAGAGAATGTTGATTGTAGCCGGTAGATAGTAGTTTACTTCTTCCTCTTCGTCCTCGTCTGGGACAATTTGATCTGTTTCACTATAAACAGCCTTTCCAATATTTGCCAAAGAATTAATTGTTACTTTATAGTAATGGTTGCGTACTACGCCGTAATATCCCTCTGCAAGTTCTCCACTATTATTCAAATGCTCAATAGGAATGGTATAATACATCAAACCATCTTTGTAATAGGAAAAAGTTATACCATCAAAAGATGGTGTATCGGCTTGAGAACCATCTGCACTATAATATGTGTTATCATTTGAAACTGCAACTGATAATGTTCCATCGTTTGCTGTTGATATTGATAATCCGGATTGGGAGCTAAGAGCATTGCCGTCTTCATCATATACTCCCTTTTCAATACTTATTGCATTGAAGAAACCATCAAGATCAAAAAGCAATCCTTTGTAGCGTATTAATGAAATTTCACTATAACTACCATCAACCTTATGATATGCCTGTGCCTTTACCAAAATACTTGTAATTGCAGGGGAATTCTTACTCTTGATAATGCCATCGCTATTATTCTCATCATATACCGAGTTCGTATTCTCTGCGCAATATTCAACATCATCAAGCTCATTTACAGTCTGAAGATCGTTGTATGTCAAATAAGTATTACTCCCTGATTGACCATAATTATAAGATTTGCACCAATAACTGCGGTAGTTGGTATCATCATTCCAACCTGACCATGGATTATGTCCATTTGTATCATCATCCGTCCAATTAGAATCCAAATTCTTCATCATATAAGAATTTTTTGCAGTTGCGTTGAGCTTCCATCCTAAAATCTTAACATAGATATCTGTTACGGCTTCACCATCTTCTTCATTATTTTCTTCGCCACCTATTGTCTCACCAATCTTATAATAGTCATTATCCTCAACATTAGAAATTTCGCTACTAACGCCCAATGTTACCTTTGCTGCCAAACGTTCAACATAGATTTTAACGGCATCTGTCTTACTTTGTGCAGCTGAAAGCGATGTTGTGAAATCACCATCAGACAATTCAGTAACGAAACTGTAAGCATCGCTTGCACCAAGATAACTTGAAGTACTCATAATGAAATTAGGAGTATTAGATTCTGGATCGTCATAGATGCCATTTGCATACAATCCCTCCATCCTCTCAAGGGTGGTACCAGGTGTAAAGTTGTCAGGTTGATTCAATATTGTTACAACATATTGAGGATAAGCCTTGTTTGTCAAACCTTCAAGAATTACAACATTTCCACTGGAATTTTCTACGTTAGCACCATCACTACCTGAAGTCCAGTTAAAAGTATCATCAATTTCACCCTTAGTAATGAAATTGCCATCACTGTCATAGAAATAGAAATGTGCATTGGAAACATTATACTCATCGCTTCCAGACACAAAAGAAGCTCTTGTAGCACTACTACCAACTTCTGATAAGTTGACTTTCATATAAGCGACATCAGTATCAAATACCTTCTGTGTGCTGCTTGCAAGGTCAATGTCATCACTCGAACATGCGCACAAACCTGCACATGCCATCATTGCTAAAAATAATTTTTTCATAAGTTAATGTGTTTAAAGTTTATAAATTTATTTTTATTTTCTCTCTTACATTTAAGTGGGTATTTCAACTTTTCAAAGTCTCCCGTTAAAAGGAACTTCACTCCAAAGTGCAACTTTTAAAGTTGCGGTTAAGCGAATACAGCCAAGCTCGCTTGAACTGTTGAGCGTG
>JAJPYV010000429.1 GCA_021204735.1 Prevotella sp. | reverse complement strand
AAAAAGGTCATTAGCGAAAGTTGCCAATGACCTTTTTAATTATTATGGTATTTAATTATTAGTTGTTCTCAGGACGGAGCTTGCGAACTGTGAAACCAGTCTGCCACATCTCGCTCTCACGCATCTGGCGCAACTCCTCGTTCAGTTTCTCACGATAGTCTGGCTTTGAATTGCTGTCGATGGAAATCTGTGCCTCTGTACCATTCTGTACAGAAAGGTAGAGCCACTCCATAACTGGCTTGATAGCATTTCTGAAACGTGGAGCCCAGTCGAGCGCACCACGCTGTGCTGTTGTAGAGCAATTAGCATACATCCAGTCCATACCCTTAGCACCAAACAACGGACCTAAGCTCTGTGTCAACTCCTCGATTGTCTCATTGAAAGCCTCCGATGGTGAGTGTCCATGCTCACGGAGTACCTGATATTGTGCCTCAAGCAGACCCTCAATAGCACCCATCAACGAGCCACGCTCACCTGTAAGGTCACTTGTTGCCTCACGCTGGAAGGTAGTCTTGAACAGATAACCGGCACCGATACCGATACCGAATGCAATAGTGCGCTCCTCTGCCTTACCCGTAGCGTCCTGATAGACAGCGTATGAGCAATTAAGACCACGACCTTCACAGAACATAGTACGGAGGGATGTACCAGAGCCCTTCGGAGCTACCATTATAACGTCAACATCCTCTGGAGGAACAACACCCGTGCGATCACTCCAGTTGATTGCGAACCCATGTGAATAATAAAGAGCCTTGCCTTTTGTAAGATACGGCTTTACCTTAGGCCAAACCTGTATCTGACCAGCATCTGAAAGCAACATACATACGATAGTACCCTTTTCAGCAGCCTCCTCAAGTGAGAACAAAGTCTTGCCTGGAACCCAACCGTCTGCGACAGCCTTTTCGTATGTCTTGCCTTCACGCTGCCCTACGATAACGTTGAAACCGTTATCACGGAGGTTGCATGCCTGACCAGGTCCCTGAATACCATAACCGAGAACGGCGATAGTCTCGTTTTTGAGAACCTCACGTGCCTTTTCCAATGAAAACTCTTTGCTGGTGACTACAGTTTCGATAACGCCACCAAAATTCATTTCTGCCATAAAACTAATTTTTATGTTGCCATATACGAGCAACGGTTATTACTAAGCCCTGTGTGTCAGCATTCCTTTTTCAAAAGATGTAATTGACTCACCCATTATTTACACGAAACAACGGCAAAGGTTGTAAAATGTTTCTCTTTTCGGGGTGCAAAGATAACAATTTACCACGACATGAACAAATTTTCTTTTAATCTTTTATTTTAAACTTGCAAATTAGTTTAAAATGTAAGCGGTTTCATGTAATTCCCTATAAAATCAATTGAAGAAATTCCATGAAACGCCGAAGCGCAGCACCCTTCCGTTGCATGGGTAGTGAGGTGTAAGGAAATAGTTTCCTGCAGAAGAATTGATATGACTCATCATTACGAAGAAACGGGTATGCTTCAAATGGAAGTTGGCATACACATTAATATATGGATAATTTCCTACGTCCACATTGTTCTCTCCGTTGTTCTGTACAGTGTATTGACCGAGTGCGGGACAATAGTCGGGTGCCTTATATTTCGTGAAGTAGCGAAGGTCGCCACCAAGATCGATGGTGAGAACATGGGCTACCATAAAATGGAAATATAGGTTCGTGTAGATATTCAATAACGGAACAGGCAGGACATCCTGATTGCTCGACTTCTGGTAGGTTATCATATTTTCCCATTTGAGAGGTCCGAGAGAAAAGTCCTGCGCCAATTGCAATGTCAGAAGACTGATGTTGCCGGAACTCTGTTCCACAGTAACGGTATTGCCCGCACGACCGAAAGAAGAGGTAATATCATACTTCTGGGCGAAATAGGTATAGTCTTTCAAATCATCAAAAGCTACTCGCAACATGGTTTTGGTACGTTTCAGAGAAAGAGACCCCTCAATCCTTGTTCGGATTTCCTGACTCAGATTATCATTGTCCCACCAAAGATGCTTTGAATGATAATGGCGGAAATAGAATGTAGGATTCACCCTATGGATGAATGCGCGTGCCGCAAGAGTTACAGTATCTTTGAACAGGCGGAAATTCAGGTCAGCGTTGGCGTCTATCTTCAACTGTCCTGAGTTCACACCCGTAAGCCAAACCTCAGCGGTAACTCCATAATGGAACATAGTGCCCTGTGATTTCGACAACTGACCGCCGACACTCAGGTCATGCTCTGTGTACGTACTTGTACCATTGATAGAATCCGGCAACTCAAAGTGACGCAAGTCTGACGTGATGAATGCACGTAGTCCAAACTTCGCCCAACTGTGAAAGCCTTCAAGCAGGGCAATGGCAAAAGTGTTCTTGAGAGAAAAGAAATGTGTCTTGTCGTATATCGAATCTCCAGAGAACTTGTCGTATGCGTTGTATGTGTTCAGATAATAATCATCGGGCGAGTTGTATGCCTCATAAATACGGTTGTAATTGTCATACTTCAATGTGTGAATAAAACTCGTAACAGGAACATACTCGTCTTTCATCCACATTGACGCACTATCAACTGGCTCGATAATCTGTGCCGTCAACAAACTGTCTGCTGTTTCCTTATCAACAGAAATACGCTCATTCTTCAAGGTGTCGTTCACTGCTGGTTCATTGCCTGCAATTTTGGCATCATCAGGGCGACCGGCGTATGTCTTTTCCTCCTGATAGTTATCCTCATCAAAGTCTCTGCCTTCCCTCTCCGCTTTTCTTCGCGCAGCCTCCTTAGCCCGATTAGCCTCATTTTCCTTCTGCGACTCAATCGCAAATTTCTTGGCTGCAATCTCCTCTTCGGTCATAGGTACTTTATGACTGAAACCGAGACTATATCTGTGCGTGAAGAAAATATGCTGGTTGTCATTACGGTTCCAGTTCTGGTCAAACACTGTTGGTATCTCACTCTCACGGTAATTGTCATCAAAGGCTTCAGGATGGGTAATATATTCATCATCCGTGATACCGCCATTCTCCGTAACCTTCTCATGATTGGTTGAGAAAAGGAAATGTGCATTGTATCGCTCCCCAAGATAAGAGGCATACATGGTATAGTTGAAATGCGAAGTACTCTGACTGTCGTAATAACCTCTGCCATAAATATAATCAAATTTGAAACCGGCACCGAATTTCTTACCTGCGTTTACGGCAAACAGCGCATTGAAATGATTTTCTCCGTTGGTACGATTTCCGCACTCGTTGTAAGAGATATTCGTTATAGGAGAAAGAGTGTTGGTGAACTGAAAATTCTCAATAGGTGTTACAAAATAGTCATACGGTTGCGTGAATATAAATTGTTCCGGTTCTTTTCTGTCTACAAAAATCCTGTTTATGCGTGGTGATCCGAGGTTTCCCAAAGTGTTATACTCTCCACGGAGACCGGATGCGAAGATGGTGTTCATGTACATGTGCGGAAGAGTATCCGGCTCCGCCGCAAAACGCTCGCCAAATCGCTCATCCACCGTCCATACCTTCAGGCCCTTTGGTATCTCCTGACTTTTAGACTTCAGGGAGTCCTGCAAACTCTTACTGCCGGCAGGTGTGTACTCTCCCGTATCCGTAAGTTGGTTATAATCCTGCGAACTTGCGGACAAGCAAAAGAGAAAAAGGAGAAGAATGACGGAGAACCTGACTCTCATTTCATAAAACGGAAAACGCATTCTACAATCTTGAACATCATCGAACCGAGAATTACGATAGTGCCCACCTGCTCATTCTTATAGACATAAAGGAGTACACCGACAATCGCACCCAATATAAACACAGTGTTGAGTATGTTGCGGAGCAAAAGAAAGCGCACAGGCTTCTCCTCCTCATTTCTACGCCGTCTCGATGGCCGTTCATAATGAAAATTATCTTGTTCAGGAATCATTGCGCATTAAATATTAATTAAAACTATTTGGAAACAGCTAACCTTATCATGTCAAAGACTTCATCCTTGCGGTCAACAGTCTTACGACGGAATTTGGCAGAGCCAAGCAGAAGTTTCGTCTTTTTCTTATTGAGAGCATTCTTGTCATTAATCCAATCTTCCGCATTATAGAAATAGCCTCCCCTGCCATTTTCCTCGTCATACTTGTAAGCAATCCTGTTCATCGTTACCTTAAGACGATTGTCATAGCAGTTTGCCATCAATGTATAATAAAACTTCGTCCTGTCAAGGTTTATCACATTATCCCTGAACATAAGCCATTCCTTTACACTTGCAACTACAATATGGTCTTGCTTGCTGACAAGCGACACACTACTGCCCTCAAGTTGGTTTTTAGATTTCGTGAGCTCCGAGAAACAAGCAAGCATGATGTCGTAAATCTGTACGGCATCCTTACCAGGAACGTCAAGTTCCAAAGTCCACTCTACCTTACCGTCAATCTCTGGAACTGCGCCCTCTAAATATTTCTCATCTTTACTGACCTTTGCCTCTTTCTGAATCTTCACTGAATCCCCTGTCTGGTCGTTGCCTATATCTGGCTTATCCCATACCGTCTGGGCAAATATTCCCAAATGACAAAAAAAAGCTATTAAAAAAAATAATTTTCTCATATCAGGACATAATATTCTGCAAAATTAGTAAATAAAATTTGAGAAACACCATAAAAAGCATTATTTAACAATGCTCCTTGAATGAGCGATAAAAATGAAAAATGAAAAATTTGTTAGGCTCCTTGCGGTTATTAGTTTGCAAATCTTAATTAAGACAGAAAACAGAGAGGTGCGACATGTAGTCACACCTCTCCTCTCACCAAAATTTAAATAGAAAAATCTATTAAGATTTCGCTCTACTTGTTAATAGTATTATTTCACTAATACTTTCTTTACTGTACCATCTGCAAACTTAATGATGTTGACAGCACCATTCTTTGCAGAACCAATGCGCTGGCCAGACAGGTTGTAAACCTCCGCGCCCTCGCTGACAGCAGTGCTTATTGCATTGATAGCTGTAGTAGGATTAACGGTGTATTTAAGAGTTACCTGTCCGCTTGATTGTGCAAACTGTTCAGATCCCAATACGAAGAATCCTGCCGGGATAATTACGGTATAAACACCTGGATCTGTAATCTCATCAAATGAGATAGTTATACTTGTACATACATAGTATGCTGGGTCTGACCAATCATCGCTACCCCAATTCTCCTCACAATCGTCAGCAGTTATTGTTGCCCTGAGATTATTGGTTGCATCGTAAATCTGAATTGAGCCTCCATTGTAGCTAAGTCCGATACCACCTCCGATAATATTCTCATCTTCGTCATACTCCAATGTGTAACCGACATTAATAGCACTCAGACTGCTAACGGTTGAACCATTCTCAGGATCGAATGTGTAACCATCATAGTTGCCATCGTCAATACCTACTTGATAAGAAATGACAATATCGTTGCCATCATTATCCAATACTGTATTTCCTTCCTGGTCTACGGCTGTAACGAATATTTGGATAGAACTGCCATTGAACAATTCTAAATACACCTCATCTACGGTGATTGTCCACTCTGATGAGTAACCGTTTGTGGTGTCATCACCTGTTGCCTTGCTATCTAATGAAAGAGATCCATATAACTGGCCACCATTGATAAATGCCTCCTCAACTTTAACCAGGCCAGAGAATGTTACAACAACCTCTTTGTCAACTGCCTCAGCCCAAGCAACATTCTCGTCTGGAGTTACGCTTTCAAGTACTACTGTAGAATTTTCTTCCTCCTCTGTTGTACCTGTATAAGTAATAAGAACTTCTGAACCAAGTACATCAGCACCTTGTGCCTCGCTCAATGTTACAGCAAATGCGTATGAATGACCCTTGTATAATGTTACATCAATTGGACAGCTCCATGTATATTGATATCCTTCACTCGTCTGCTCTACATCCTGGAAATAACCTGTATATATAGTATCAGATGAAGCAACATCATAAATTGCCAATGTCATGTATCCGTTTACATTTGAATTAACCACAACCTCCTCATCAGCGGCTATACTTGCACTCGTAATCTCACTCTCAGGTGAAACAAGAGTAATCAAAGTACTTTCACCATTATCGTCATTGCCTTCACCAATAGTATAATAGTAGGTAAGTGTGCAATAGCCATTGCCTTCATAGAGCTTGCCATTATGGTCGGTTACATATACTGCCAACATCATACCATCACTCTCCAATGCTTCTAACGTAGTAGCATCTACAGTAATTGTCCATATGGTAGCGCAACCATCTTCGTCAGTATCAGAAGCTGCTGTTGCACTTTCGATAGCTGTATTATTACCCCACTCCTGATAAGTGTTGATAAATGATAAGACTTCGTCAACCTTTACATAGTCAGAGAATGTAAGAGTTATTGTACCTCCATCTTCTCCTACGGTAATAGTTTCACCATCAGTTTCTGCCTTAGGGTCGGAAGATACAAGCGTTACGTTTGAAACAGTGGACTCAGAGGTTCCTACATACGTCAGGATTGTTGCCGTTGCAAGTACTGTACCGTTTTGCTGACTGCTCTTCAGGGTGGCTACTACTGGATATTCACTTCCTGTTGTAAGAGAATAGTCATATCCGCATGTCCATGTGTAATATCCCCCTTCACCGTCGCTTGTGAAATCGGCAGAAGTGAGTGTTGCCATTGTCAAATAGTTATCACCCTCACCAAACACAAGATTCAGTACGTAGTTCTCATCATAAACATTTACACCGACCTTTATTGATGTCTCGCCATCAACCAATGATGCTGCTTCGAGCTTGCCATTAACTACACCATCATCTGCTGTCGGATATAAAAGTGTCAACTCAACCTGTGTTTCATCTCCACCAGTAGCTTCGTATGTTGCAGAGATAGTGCCTGCTTCCAAAGCATAGAATGATCCATAATATGTTGTACCTGGGGTAAGATTTGAGTAAATATATGATGCTGGATAACCAGATTTATATGTACCATCTACCACACCTTCTGTACATGCCTCATCTATATAAAGGTAATCTAAATCTCCACTTACAATAGTAAGCGTTCCATCCGTACTTGGAATTGTAAAGGAAAAACAATTCGTGCCAGTTCCGTATGAAACTTCCGTACCATCTAAAGGTACTTCAATAACGTCAGCTTTCGCCACGTTAGCAAACACACATAAACACAATAATGTGCATAATGTCAGTAATTTTCTCATTTGTTAATAGTTAAAAATTAATATAAAT